>JAGVKR010000419.1 GCA_020050375.1 Planctomycetales bacterium | reverse complement strand
GGCGACGTCAGCGTGGCGGTCGCCGTCAGCACTCCCCATCGACAACAGGCCTTCGAAGCGGGAAAATATCTAATCGACCGATTGAAAGAAGTCGTCCCGATCTGGAAGAAAGAAAACTGGGCCGACGGCAGCACCGAATGGGTCCACCCGGGAGTTGAATCGAAGTGAGCGCGTTTTAACGTCGCGAAGAGGCAAGCACGGCGAAATTGGAAGATACTGGCGGCGACTGGCGGAAGAGCAACCCGAACAACTATGCCTGAACAATTGATCGACACCTTCGGTCGCGTCCATACGAATCTGCGGATCAGCGTCACCGATCGCTGCAACATCCGCTGCTTCTACTGCATGCCCGCCGAGGATGTGCAGTTCATGGATCGCAACGAGCTCCTCACCTTCGAGGAGATCGAGCGGTTCGTCCGCGTCGCCGTTCCGATGGGGCTGAGGAAAATCCGCCTGACGGGGGGCGAGCCTCTCGTCCGCCGCGATCTCTGCGTGCTCGTGCGGAAGCTGGCGGCCATTCCCGAAATCGAAGACATCGGGCTGACGACCAACGGGATCCTCCTCGCCGACCAGGCGCAGGGGCTGTTCGACGCCGGACTGCGGCGGATCAATATCAGCCTCGACGCGCTCGATCCGCAAAAGTTCGAGAAAATCACCCGCCGGCAGGGCTACGAGCAGGTGATCGCCGGCATCAATGCCGCTCAGGCGGTCGGCTTTCACCCGGTGAAGGTCAATGCCGTCGCAGTCCGCGGATTGACCGAAGACGAGATCGTGCCGTTCGGGCACTTCGCGCGGCGGACCGGCGTCGATATCCGCTTCATCGAGTTCATGCCGCTCGATGCCGACAACGCCTGGCAGCGCGAAAAAGTGTTGTTCGCCCACGAAATTCTGGAAACCCTCGCGCGCGAGATCATGCCGCTCGTTCCGTGCCCCGACCAGGATCCGCACGCCCCGGCGACCGAGTTCCAGTTCGAAGACGGGATCGGACGGATCGGGATCATCGCCTCGGTCAGCCGGCCTTTCTGCATGAGTTGCGACCGGTTCCGCATCACCGCCGACGGCAAGCTCCGCAACTGCCTCTTCAGCCTGGAAGAGACCGACGTGAAAACGATGATTCGCACCGGCCGCCCCGACGCCGAAATCGCCCAGGCGATCCGCGACAGCATCGCCGCCAAGAAAGAAGGGCACGAGATCAACACGGCCCGATTCATTCAGCCCGAGCGACCGATGTATTCGATCGGGGGGTGACATCGAAAGCCCATTCGCCCCAGCGAGCCGCCGGGTTGATCCCGGCGGAACGTACGGCGGGGATAAACCCCGCCGCTCGCTGGTCTCATTTGCAGAAGGGAGGCTGAGTCATCACCGATGGTTGCGACATCGCACATCTACCTCGACAACGCCGCCACCAGCTTTCCCAAGCCGGAGAGCGTCTATGCGGCCGTCGATCACTATCAGCGACACGTCGGGGCGGCGGTCGGGCGCGGGGCGTATCGGGCGTCGGTGAATGTCACGGCGGTCGTTCAGCGGTGCCGCAAACGAATCGCCGAGTTTCTGAACGCCGAAAGCCCCGAGCGGATCGTGTTCACGTTCGGCGCGACCGACAGCCTCAATCTGGCGCTGCACGGCCTGCTTGGGACGGGCGATCACGTCATCACCTCGGTGGTCGAGGACAATTCGGTGCTGCGGCCGCTGCGCGAATTGCACGAACGTTTCGGCGTTGAAGTCACGCACGTCGCCGCCGATTCGACAGGACAAGTCGATCCGGCCGATTTCCAGCGTGCGCTGCGTCCGCAAACGAAGCTCGTCGCGCTGATCCACGCCTCGAACGTCACCGGAGGAATCCAGCCGATTGCCGAAGTGGGCGCTATCGCCCGCGCAGCCGGCGTGCTGTTCCTGGTGGATGCCGCGCAAACCACCGGGCATGTCCCGATCGATTTGCGTTCGCTGCCGGTCGATCTCTTGGCGTGTGCCGGGCACAAAGGGCTCCTCGGCCCATTGGGAACGGGCGTGCTCTACCTGCGTCCCGGCGTCGAGTCGCGACTGCGAAGCCTGCGCCAGGGGGGAACCGGCACCCGCAGCGAAGACGATCACCAGCCCGATTCGCTGCCCGACAAATACGAATCGGGCAACCACAATGCGCCAGGCCTCGTCGGCCTAGAGGCCGGCGTCGCGTGGCTCCTGGAACGCAGCATCGACTCGGTCGCCGCTCACGAGCGCCAATTGACGCGCCGACTGCGCGATGGCTTGACGGCAATTCCCGGAGTCAGACTTTACGGACCGGCTGCTGATGCCGAGCGCGTCGGCGTCGTGAGCCTCACGATTGATGGCTACGATCCGCAAGACGCCGCTGCCATTCTCGATCAGAGCTTCGGAATCCAGGCTCGCGCGGGGATGCACTGCGCCCCCGGCGTTCACCGTGCGCTCGGCACGTTCGAGAGCGGGGGGACGCTGCGGCTGAGCGTCGGTCCCATGAATACGACAGACGACGTCGATGCCACCTGCGAAGCGCTACGACAAATCGCGACGACATGATGCGCAGCGTCAACCGATTTGATTCCCAATCACCCCCGCGAGCGGCGGGGTTGATCCCCGCCGTCCGTCCACGTCTGCCGGTCCACACCGCCGGGATCAACCCGGCGGCTCGGGGCGCACGACATGCTCTGCCCGAGACATCTGACGGGGTGCCGGGGTCAAAGCGACAACTCCATCGACCGCGTCAAAGGCAGTCCGTTAAATCGATCCGAATCGGCGGCCGGCCGGCGCAATCCGCGAGCGTGGCCCCGTGGTCGGCGACGGGGCCACGCTCGCAATCTCGTTCCGGCCCGGCC
>JAGVKR010000381.1 GCA_020050375.1 Planctomycetales bacterium | reverse complement strand
TGGGCGGGAACACGATCGGGCGTACCGGGCACCCCCACCGCCAACGGCATTGCCTTCGCCGTCGGCGTATGCATCACCAAAATGAACACGCTCCCTTCGGGCGACATCGATCCTCTCGGCGCTGCCACGCCGAACCCCACTTGGCACGGCTTCGGCAGCCGCCACCCCGGCGGATCGCAGTTTCTCGTCGCCGATGGAGGGGTGCGGTTCGTCAGCGAAAACATCGATGCCACGGTCTATAAAAATCTGGCCACCATCGCCGATTACGTTCGAATTCTCGAGTTTTAAGTCTCGATCCCGAAATCGATCGCTCCAGAACAGATGAAACCACGGCGACGTCCTTCGCCGTGGTTTCACTCTTTTTGGGATCGACCGGTCGGCGCGGTTTGATCCCGCGATCTGTGTGGATCAAAGCCGCCCCAGTCGAATCTCGCATCAATCGAGGCTCATCGTCACCGTTTTCAGTTCGGTGTAGTTGGCCAGCGCCGCGGCGCCGAGCTCGCGGCCGATCCCCGACATCTTGAAGCCGCCGAACGGCGCGGCAGCGTCGAAGACGTCGTAGCAGTTGATCCACACCGTGCCGGCCCGAACGCTGCTGGCAATCTTGTGGGCCTTCGCGACGTCACGGGTCCACACGGCGGCGGCCAGGCCGTAGAACGTCTTGTTGGCACGGTCGATGACTTCATCGATTTTCTTGAACGGCAGGATCCCCATCACCGGGCCAAAGATCTCGTCGGTGGCGATCTCCATGTCGTCAGTGACGTTGTCGAACACGGTCGGCTCGACGTAGAAGCCCTTCTTGCCCCACCGCTTGCCGCCCGTGAGGCACTTGGCGCCGGCTTCCTTCCCTTTGTCGATGTAGCTCAGAATCTTGTCGAACTGGGCCTCGTCGACTTGCGGGCCTTGCGTCGTGTCCGGATCGAACGGATCGCCGAGCTTGCGGGTCTTGGCGCGCTTCACGAGCTTCTCGACGAAGGCGTCGTGAATCTTCTCCTCGACGAACACGCGGCTGCCGGCGCAGCAGCATTGTCCCTGATTGAAGAACAGCCCGAACTCGGTCCCCGCGACGGCCGCATCGAGATCGGCGTCGGCGAAGATCACGTTGGGGCTCTTTCCGCCAAGCTCGAACGTCAAGCGCTTCAGCGTCTGCGACGCATCGCGCATGATGATCTGCGCCGTGCGGTGCTCGCCGGTGAAGGCGATCTTGTCGACGTCGGGGTGCTTGACGAGCGCCGCACCCGCGGTCGGCCCGTAACCGGGAACGATGTTGATCACCCCCTTGGGAAAGCCCGCTTCCATCGCCAGCTCGCCGAGCTTGAGGCACGAGAGCGGCGTCTGCTCGGCCGGCTTCATGACAACCGTGCAGCCGGCGGCGAGGGCCGGCGCCCATTTCCACGCGGCCATCAGCAGCGGAAAATTCCACGGAATGATCTGACCGGCGACGCCCATCGGCTCGCGGCGGGTGTAACAAAAATAATTGCCGCGGATGGGGATCGTGTCCCCGGTGATCTTGTCGGCCCAGCCGGCGTAATACCGCAGGCAGTCGATGACCAGCGGCAGATCGGCGGCTTTCGCATCGCGGATCGGCTTGCCGTTGTCGAGCGTCTCGAGCGCGGCAAGATCGTCGAGGTTCTTCTCGACGAGATCCGCGAGGCGATTGAGCAGACGGCCACGATCGCGGGCGTCCATCTTCGGCCAGTCACCCGACTCGAAGGCCTTGCGCGCGGCCTTGGCGGCACGATCGATGTCGGCAGCGTCTCCTTCGGCGACGTCGGCGATTTTCTCTTCGGTGGCGGGGTTGTAGGTGGCAAACGTCTTGCCACTCTTCGCGTCACACCATTTGCCGTCGATCAGCAACTGGGTCTGACGCACCTTGGGAGCAGTCCGAGCACGGGGCGGGCGGGCGGCAACGGTAGCCATGGTTCCTCCTCCTTCAATGAGCAAGCGCCTGGAGATGTGACACCACGTATGAGCGTTCGTGGTTCGGGGATTCTACCGCGTCGGACCGCCAACCGGTAGCGGACGCCTTCTGCCGCAAAAATCGGAATGCATCCCCGATCCGGGTCGCGCCCTCGGAAGAATTCAGCAATTCAAAAATGTGTGCAGTTGCACATTTTCGAATCTGGAAACGCAAACGCCGCCAAGCATAAACCAACCGTCGCGTCGTTCGTGGGCAGGGACGCAGCGGAGGGCTCGACGAACACATCGCAATAGTGTACAAATGTTCAAAACGGGTGTCAAGTCGAATCCGACATGTGTGATGGTCCCTTTTGTGAATGGATCGTATTTTCAGGCAGACGAGCGGACTTGCCTTTCGTCATCTCTTACGCGCCCAGGAGAACTGTCGGAGAAAATGGGCCGCGAATGGCACGGCATCAATCGGCGCGCTGAATCTTTCCGCCCTTGGCCTCCCAGACTTTTTCGTCAGTCCCCCACCCGCTGCGGCCGCGGACGCGGATCGTAAAGTCGTTGCTGTCGGTTCCCGACCAGACAAACGACTTTTCGCCGGAGGTGTCACCCGATTCCTGGCGTCCGTGATCGATCAGCGTCTCCGTCCGCCCTGCCGCCTCGCGGACGAACTCGACTTTCCCCGCATTCCGGCGAACAAATTTGATCTCCGCTTCACCAGGGGCATTTCCGGGCAGGCGAACCTCGACTTGAGCCACCTCGGCGTACTGCAGGACGTGGTAAAAGTGCAGCCCGATCAAAAGCAGAACGAAGAGCACGCTCAATACAATGGCGACCGCTGCCGCGAGAATCATGGACGTGCGACTGCGGCTGACTTCGTGCTGCAATCCCTGAAGCTGCATCGACAGATCGGGTTCGGCGCCGGCGTTCGACGAGCCGGCCTCTCCCGCAGCCCCGGCGCCCACCGTGCGCAGCGGCGCGCCGCACTGTTTGCACTCTGTCGCTTCCGACGGCATTCGGATCTTGCATTTGGGGCAGTATTTCACGCGGTGTTCCTGTTGTCGCGGGGACCGGTGGGATAACCCACCGGCTCGCTTTTCGATGGACGATGTCTGGATTTCTGCTCACTCAGCGGTATCGAATCTGATTGGTGATCGACTTGGCCACGTTGATCAGAATCTCGTCGAATTTGGCTTCGTTGATGGCGAAGAACTTCCCGCCGTTGACGCACAACGGACTGTACAAATTCGAGAACTGTTTTCGGGAGACGGCATATACGACGACCCCCTTCGATTGGAGGGCCGTCGCGAGATCGGGAATCTGATCGACGTGGTGGGAGCTTTCGTCGGTGATCAGCACAAAACAGAGCGTTGCCTGCTCGCGAAACGGCAACTGCAGCGCCCGGCGAATCGCTTCGATCCCCGACTCGGGATCGTCGCCGCCTCGGGTTCGCGGAACCGCCGCCACCGCATTTTGAAACTTCTCTAGCTCGCTGGTCGGGTCGAAGACCGACATCGGCTCGTTGATTTCGACGTCGCCAAAACCGATCAGCCCGAGCCGGCAGTCATGCCCCTGCTCGCGGACGATCCCGGCAAATTCAATGCAGCGTTCCTGCAAGCCCTTGATGAAAGGATCCATGCTCCCGGTCGTGTCGAGGAGGAACACGATGTCGACCATGCTTCCCGAACGATTCCCCGAGACCGCAAAGTGACGATCGACCGACGTGCGGGTCAGGCCCCCGCGATAGACCACGCGAAAGTCGATCCCCGTTTCTTTGGAAGAAGGCCAGGCCCAGGCGAGCTGCTGCCGGCCAGTCGTCGCCAGGAGGTCGACTTTCTCGGTCCGCTCCCCTCCCGACTGGCGGTCGTAGGCAACTTTGCCGGGCTTTAACACGTCGAACGAAATCCGAACCAGTTGCTCGGCGGCGGGATCCTGCTCGACTTCGACATTGCTGAGGACGGCGTAAGAAAGGACCGTATACGAATAGACGTTGTAGATCGTCGTCAGGATCGCCACGAGAACGACCGCGGCCACAAACGCGAGGAGTCTCGACCCGCGTAGATTGCGGTTGCGGGTCGCCTCAAGCTGCTGGATTTGCCCTTGCAGCGACAATTGCGGGGCGGCCGGCGCACTCCCCCCTGCACCGCTCCCCGCGACCTGGCCGCCCAATACAGCCAACGGCTGGCCGCAACGGGAGCAGACAGTGTCGCCCTCCGCAGCGCGCGTTTTACACGCTCGACAGTATTTCATGTCTCTTTCGGCCAGCGGGCGGCGGTCTGAAGTCGATCCGGGGGACGCAGTCTATACGTTACCAGATGACATGGAACGGATTCACCAGAATCATTTTGATTTCGTGCGACGTGGTAAACGGACGTCCCCACAACGCAATGCAACGTCGATGTTGCGTACCAGGGCCCCCATTCGTCTCATTTTAACAACGAGTGCACTTTCGACGGGATATACGCAAAGTCATTTTTGGCCGATGGTTAAGCACTCTTGTCGCGGAATTGATCTGGAAATGTCGCGAATCAGATACTCCCCCTGAACCTCGTAGTAGTCGCAACGGAAGACTATTCCAACGCAACATTTCGCAATCGACGCCACAAAAAAGAGTTGCGACGCGCACATGCGTGTCTCCGAGTGAGTGTCCGAACTTCCGTTCATCGCTCAACCGGCCGCGATCGCCCGGGAAGTGGTCGGCAGATTTCCCGTCCGCGTTTCCAGATTCAGAATTCGACGGAACTGCAAATTTCCCCGCGCGATCGCCCGCGTGCAACATAACACAATTCTCGCTGATCGGTTCGTCGTCGAAAAGGGGAACTTTCGATCACTTTTCCAGATCCGCGCACTTCCAAGGGGATGGAAATCGGAAACATCCCGTGGCAAAGACAACCGCATTGTTTACGGGCTTTAGTGAGCAGGTGGGCTTAGATCCGGCGCGATCACGACAACATTCAGGACCACGGAATACACGGAACACACAGAAAAAGAGAGTTGAGGAACGTACAGATCCTCTTCGTCCTGTTTTTTTCCGTGTCTTCTGTGTATTCCGTGGTCAATACGTTGTCGTCGATTGAAATCTTCGAGCCGTGCGCAGACTCGTGTGTCAGTAACACGAAACAGTAGCGAATGCGAACTGGTCGTGAATCGTATCCGCTCGATCCGTGCTATCCGTCCGTATCCGCAATGCGTTTCGCTCGATGAATGACCGGTGTGCATTGACCGCTCGGCATTCCACCATGTCGCCTCGACCGGACGGTCAGAGTTTCCGCTCGGCCGTCTCTTCCTTGTAGACGGCGAACCCCGCCTTCAAATAGTTGGGAATCGCACCGGGGTGATCGAGGGTGCAGGTGTGCAGCCAGAGGCGATTCGGGGTATAGCTCCAGGCGCGGTCGATCACCCACTGCAAGAAGTAACGCCCGAGCCCCTGCCCGATGTAATCGCCAGTCAGGCCGAATTGCAGGATCTCGACTTCACCGGGCGTGCGCCGATCGAGCTCCGCGAACCCGGCCGGGACGCCGTCGACGTACAGGACGTGGATCTCCATCTGCGGGTTCTGAATGAGCGCCGCCAGTTCCGCATCGGAGAGGCGCTTGCAGCGTCCCCAGTGCCACGCCTCTCCGACGGCGTTGTAGAGGAACCGATAGTAGGCGACGGTCGGATGCCGGGCCTGCATGACCGTGAGCCCCTCGCGGGGAGGAGGAACATCGCGCCGGTTGTGCGAATGCATTTCGAGGTAGGTCGTCGTGACCAGCATGGCGGCTCCGGAAATTGCCTTGAAGACTGTGGACGGATCGTGCTTGTGCGGGATCGGAGTGCAGTTTCATTAGAGCCCCGGTCGGGGCGGCGTAATGTAGCCAGTGGCGCAAGCCACTGGAAATCGGTTGAATTGTGCAAAGCCCCGGCAGGGGCGAGGTGATTCATCTCCGTGCTGACGTCGCCCCTGCCGGGGCTGATCGCACATGTTGTCGTTGCCCAGTGGCTTGCGCCACTGGCTATACAACGTCGTCGCTCCGCGACTGAATCCGTTTTGCCAATGAACCTGGATCTCCATCGCCGGCCAGGGCCGTCTCTACAAAACTACACCAACAAATCGCGAATCACCTGGCTCGGCTCGACGCCCGTGAGGCGCTGGTCGAGGCCCTGGAATTTGAATGTGAAGCGTTCGTGGTCGATCCCCAGGCAGTGGAGCAGCGTGGCGTTGAGGTCGTTGATGTGCGCGGGCTTGTCGACGACGTTGTAGCTGAAATCGTCGGTCTCGCCGTAAACCTGGCCCCCCTTGATCCCCCCGCCGGCCATCCACATGCAGAAATTGCGAGGATGGTGGTCGCGACCGTAGTCGGTCGTCGTGAGCTTTCCCTGCGAATAGACGGTGCGGCCGAACTCGCCTCCCCAGACGACGAGCGTGCTGTCGAGCATGCCCCGCTGCTTGAGGTCAGCCAGGAGCGCGCCGATCGGCTGATCGACATCTTCGCATTGCAGGCGCAAGTCGCGAGGGAGAGTTCCGTGCTGGTCCCAGCCCCGGTGCAGAATCTGCACGGCGCGCACGCCGCGCTCGACGAGTCGGCGGGCCAGCAAGGCACTGGCGGCGAATGTGCCGGGCTTCGTCGCATCGGGTCCGTAAGCTTCGAGCGTCGCGGGAGTCTCGTGCGAAAGATCGACGAGATCGGGGACGCTGGTCTGCATGCGGAACGCCATCTCGTACTGGTTGATGCGCGTCTGGATTTCGGGATCGCCGAAGCGATCGAAGGTTTTGTGATTGAGCTGCGCCAGCGTATCGAGCATCTCGCGGCGGCTCTTGCCGTCGACCCCCGGCGGATTCTGGATGTAGAGGACCGGGTCGCCGACGCTCCGCAGCGCGACGCCGGTGTACTTTGTCGAGAGGAAACCGCTGCTCCACATGCGCGTGAACAGGGCCTGCGCGGCCGATTTCGATTTCCAGGTGGGGGTCAGGACAACAAATGCGGGGAGGTCGTTGCTTTCGGCGCCGAGTCCGTAAGCGAGCCACGATCCGAGGCTCGCCTTGCCGGGGACTTCCGTTCCCGTCATGACGAACGTGCAGGCTGGATCGTGATTGATGGCGTTCGTGTGGACCGTCTTGACGACCGCGATGTCGTCGACGTGTTTGGCCGTGTGCGGCAACAGCTCGCTGACCCACGTGCCGCATTGGCCGTGCTGGGTAAACTTGAACATCGAGGGCGCGACCGGCAGGCGCTTCTGCCCGCTGGTCATCGTCGTGATCCGCTGCCCTTTGCGGACGCTGTCCGGGAGGTCCTTGTCGAAATATTCGGCCAATTGCGGCTTGTAGTCCCAGAGGTCGATCTGTGCCGGGCCGCCGTTCATGTGCAGGTAGATCAGTGATTTTGCCTTGGGGGCAAAATGCGGCAAACCGGGGAGCGGCGGCTGCATCCGTTCGGGTTCACCCGCAGCCCGCGCCAACCTGCTTCCGAGGAGCATTGAGAGGGCCGTTCCTCCGAGGCGCAGTCCGGTGCTACCGAAAAACTGCCGGCGGGTGAGATCGAGCTGTTGTGCGAAAAAGGGATCCATAGCGTTCAGTTCCGGGTCACGGTTTCATCGAGATTGAGAACGAGGTTGGCGACGATCGTCCAGGCGGCGGTTTCGGGGTCGGGAGCGACGCCGCGCGGAGCGGATTCACCGACGTGAACGGCCTTCGTCGCCGCGGCCGGATTCGCCTGGAACGATTCCAGTTGCTTCCTGAAGAGCCCTTCGATCAGCCGCGTTTCGTCGGCATCGGGAGCGCGCGAGAGAACGGTGCGATAGATAAAGGCAATTCGCTCGGTCGGCGTGCGGCCCGCTTCGGCCAACGTTCGCTCGGCCAACGCCCTGGCCGCTTCGAATTGCTGGACGTCGTTCATCAGTTGCAGCGCCTGGAGCGGCGTATTGCTCCGCTCGCGGCGCGTGCAGTATTGCTCGCGATTGGGGCCATCGAAATTCGTCATGAACGGTGGCGGAGCCGTTCGTTTGAGAAAGGTATACAGACTGCGGCGGTAGAGGGCGTCACCGTGATCCTGGAGGTAGAAGCGGGTGTTGCTGTCGGCGTACCCGACCGGCTCCCAGATGTTGGGGGGCTGATACGTCCGCACGCCGCGGCCTCCCATCTTGAGGTTGATCAATCCACTGACATACAGGGCATTGTCACGAATCTGCTCGGCGTCGAGGCGGAATCGCGGCCCGTGCGCGTACAGCCGATTTTCCGGATCGCGTTTCTGCAATTCGGGGGTCGTCCGCGACTGCTGTTTGAATGTGGCCGACGTCAGAAGCAGGCGGATCAGCTCTTTCACGTTCCAGGGGGCCCGTGGTGACGCCCGCAACACTTCGGGCGATCGACTATCTCCCTCGGAAAACTCGATCGCCAACCAGTCGAGAAGCTCCGGATGGCTCGGCGGCTCTCCCTGCGCTCCGAAATCGAAGCTCGTTTTGACGAGACCCATCCCGAACATCTGCTGCCAGATGCGGTTGACAGTGACGCGGGCCGTCAGCGGATGCTCGGGGGCGAGCAGCCACCGCGCCAGGTCGAGCCGCGACGCCCGCGCGTCGGGCTGTTCTTTCTTG
>JAGVKR010000107.1 GCA_020050375.1 Planctomycetales bacterium | reverse complement strand
GCTTTTTCCGTCAGGCCCGCAGTTGCGAGACTGCGTTCACGAATCAGGTCGTCGGCCGCCTGCCGCTCGACGACCCGCAGCGATGCGTAGGCGGCCAGATCGCTGGCCAGCATTTCGCCCAGCGCGCGCGTCAGACGAACGTATTCGATCGCGGTTCCCTGGTTCTCGAATGCGGCAATGGCGACCGACGTCATGGGCGCGGCGGCAACCGGTGCCTTCGTATCGACGCGCACGAGCGCCACTCGGAGCCCCAGCGTTCGCCCGCCGCGGCCGCTGGGCGAGAGATTCTGGCGACAGGCCGACCGACAGTATTGCAGCACACGTCGCCATTCTCCGCCTCGGGCGGTGATTCGATTGGAAGACTCGTCGGTCACTTCGGGGTCGACGCCTCCGGGAAGTTTCGCCGTATACGTGTCGCGTGTGTATTCGACGACGTTTCCATGAATGTCGTGAAAGCCCCAGGGATTCGGTTTTTTCAGTCCGACTTGTTGCGCGTAATACTTGCCCGTCTTTTTCTCTTCTTCGCCATACCAGGCATGGTCGTAAAGCTCGTTCTCATCGTCGCCGAAGGAGAATCGAGTTTTACTGCCGGCGCGACAGGCGTACTCCCATTGGGCTTCGGTCGGCAGGCGGTATTCCCAACCCACAGGCAGGCGCCCGGCCTGTCGTTCCTGCTCAGTCAGCTCCCGGCAGTACAGCATGGCATCGGGCCAGCCGAGCCAGACGGCCGGATTGTCGGGCGAGATTTGCACGTTCCTCTCGGTCTTCCACGGTTCGGTTTGCATGACCTGCCGCCATTGGCTTTGCGTCACCTCGAATTTGCCCAACCAGAAACCGCGAGTCAGCGTCACTTCCACCTGGTCTTCGTCCGTCCCACGGAGCGGCTCGTCTTTAGGGCTCCCCATCGTGAAGGAGCCGGGGGGGCACCAGAGGAATTTCATTTCGAGGCCGTTGTCGTCGCGCTCCTGGCTGATGCGCGTTCCGGCGAAGGGGTCGGGCGAGGCGATCGCTGGCTTTGGCTCGGCCCAAGCTTTGCTCGACAGGCAGAACAGCAGCACAACCCTAAACGCGTGATTCCATCGAACCATGGAGAATCGGTCCCCCAAACTACGGGTTGGATTTCTTCCCGGCAACTCGCTCTAAAACGTGCTGAAACACATACCGCGGTGCGGGGCCCGATTCCCATTTCTCGACAATTGCGAAACCACAGAGAATGAAACGGCCGCTCGACGGGTACTCCACTTCGAGCCACGGCCAGCCGTTGCCATCTTTGCTGACGTCGGCCACGACCGGTCCTCGTTCTCCGATCAGCGTGATTCCGGAGGCGATCATTTTGCCGTCGGTCGGCCAGGCGCGATAGTCGAGCCGCTTGTCGAACTCGGCGATCACATCGGCTCGGCGAAAGTTGAGAGACCGCACGTCACCGGCCTCGGATGGGTTCGCGCCGGGCAATTCAAGACTTCCCCCGGTGGGGGCCAGGCATAGGACACGGTTGCCCCGTGCGGCGGCGGCGAGCATCGCCGCGGGCAATCCTCGATAGTCGCGAAATGAAATCCCCTCGCCGATGAGGATGAGACCCCCGGCCACCTCGTCGAGCGCCTCGACGTTGCGGAGTTCCTTGACGGTGATTTCCAGCTTCTCCAGCAACTGCGTCGTTTTCTTCTCCGGATCGAACAGCGCAATCGGCAACGCCGATAGGATCTTGCGTTGATCGGCAAACGGGTCGCGGGGAAAGATCCACAACGGACGTTCGAGGACTTCCCTGCCGTCGAGAGTGATCACTACCGCCGCCGGCAGGATGACGCGCGGCTCGGCATCGGGCAGCTTCAACCGTACGGTGAATTCGGCGGGTTGCCCTGCCTTGCCGGTCACCGTCAACTCCCGCCGGGCAACGACCTGTTTCTGGATTCTCGCCGCCCAGCCGACGCGCAAGGCCTGACCGCCGCCATTCGCAATTCGAAACCCCACATCCACGTCCTGGCCACCGAAATATCCACTCCAGGCTTCCCGAGGTTCAATCTTGATGACGTCTGCCGCGGCGGCCGGGTGCAACAGGAGGGCCGATGCTGCGAGGACCAGGAGATACAGTCCAAGAAGACTGGACCATCGACATTGGCTGTTCTTTCTTCGTATCCGCGTCATCCGTTCGTATCCGTGATTCATCGTCGCACGATCCGGGATCGCCCCTCATATTGATTTGAAACGCCGTCAACGACGACGAAAGTTGCAGTTCATCGATCGAAACAGATTGCGGATACGAACGGATGACGCGGATCGAGCGGATACGAGTCCCCGCAGAATCGTCAATTGTCTGTATCGTGCCACTACCATCACGAATCTGTGCACGGCGCGAAGATTTCGATCAGCGATAGTGGACTGACCGTGGACTGACCACGGAATACACCGAACACACGGAAGAAATACAAGAAAATGATGTCTACGAGCTGTTCGTTCGCCCTCTTTTTCCGTGTGTTCCGTGCCTTCCGTGGTCCTGATTGGTGTTTCGGTTGCGGCTGAGCAATGCGAGGCCACGCTGGGTGCTTCGTATCATTCGTGGTTGAAACTGGTATTCGTTCCGGCGCGGCAAAGCGAACTCACGCCGGGCTATTTCGGCTCACGAGCGAGTTTGGGAATCATCCGCTCGGCGATCACGGCGGCGGCGTTCTGGAGCGCCGTCTTGCCGGCGATCTGCTCGGCCAGGTCGACGACGATCTCGGTTTGGCGATCGCTGACGAGCCGCTCTCCGGTTTGACGATCCACCGCGGTGATTTCGACCCGGGCTTTGACGCTCGTCAGGTTTTGGTGGCGGCCGGCGAATTCGCTGAACGCCTCGCCTTCAATAATCACGTCCGCCTCTTTGCGATTCCCTTCTTTGTGGTCGATGATCGTGAAGCCGGCCTCTTTGCACAACAGGGCGATTTCGGTCTCGGCCGCCGGATCGATCGTCCGCCGGACGCGGAGCGAGCGGCCGCGCACGATCACCGTGGTCAATTCGACCTCGGCCACCGTCTCGGCGGGCTGGCCAATGTGCCCTTCTGTCACGTGAATCCAAACTTTCGGCAGTTGTTTACCGGCGACGCTCTTCTTCAGCATCGCGATGCGATCTTTCTTCGGTACTGATTTGACGACCAGTTCGCCGGAGCGCTTGTGAATCGTGGCTTCGACCTGATCGGCCAGCTTCTCGGCGAGGCCCGCCAGGTCGTCGCTGGTCTTCCCTTTGACGAGAACCCCCACGAGCCGTCCATTCTCTGTGCCGGTGATTCTGGCCGTGAGCAGGAGCGTCTTGTCGAGCTCCACGATCGAGCCGCTGATCAGGAGTTTGGCCCCCGTCAGTTGTCCCACCTTGACGCGTTCCTCCGGTTTCGCCAATCCCGAGAGGTTGATCTCCTGCTCGTCG
>JAGVKR010000321.1 GCA_020050375.1 Planctomycetales bacterium | reverse complement strand
TGGTGATCGAGGGCGACAATGCACGGTTGCCCGGGTTGCACCATGCGGACGGCGACCCCCGTTCGAAGTCCCATTTCATCGAGACGCCGGACGAGATGCGAGTTCCCGTCGACTTCCAGGATACACCCGGTCTCTCCGGAGCGCAGCAGGTGGAGTGGAACGACGTGTGACACGGCAGGATGACCGGGCGTAGGAGAGCGGCAGGCGACTGAGATTCAATCTCAATGATAGCAACTTCTACAGTCATTTGAAGGTCACTCGACCCCGGTGTTTTGCTTTTCTCGTTTTAAGATTTGGGATTTCCTTAGACATTTGTGTTTCGAGCTTCGGAGTTTTGCCCGCAGAAGCCCGAAATCCGAAAAACAAATGTCGAAGGAAAAGCAAAAATCAAAAATCGAAACGTAATGCGATATGGATGCGAGCGAGGATCCAACCGTCACCAGCCGGCTTCCATCATGTCGACGATGTTTCGCGCCAGGCGGTCGACAACTTCTCGCGTGCCGGTGGCCATCGACTGGCCGACTTCGGGGGCCAGCTCGGACTGGGCGGCGAGTCGGATTGCGTCGGGGGTGATCGGAATCTGCTCCTGCCGGAGGATCTCACCGGTCCGCGCGTCTTCCCAGGTCACTTCAACCCGCAGATTCATCTGCAGCTCGCGCGGATCGCTGTTGTTGGTTTGTCCCAGGATCCGCTTGTTGGCGTCGACGATTCGGCCGATCAATTTTGTGTCGGCCTCGCCCTCGTTCGCCAGTCGGAAATGGGTCCGCGACTGGATCTGCTTCTGGACCGATTCGGTCAGTTGGTATTCCAGCCAGCGGCGATTGCTGCCGGAGGTGAACGTCGGGACGTACACCGATCGAATCTCAGCCCGATACGGCGACCCGACCGTGTAGCCGCAACCACTGGCGGCCAACGCGCACAGCAATACCAACAGGCGAGCGGGGGGCGTGAGCCCCCTGAAGGCCACCTTGAGGTTGGAATGCGGAAAGCGGAAAGCGGAAAGCCGCGGCGGCGTCAGTTGGCTAAGTCGCCGCGGGGCCGCAATGCCGGCGCGGACGACGACTGCCGACGATCGCGCAGTCCAGCGCGAGTCGGTTAGTCGTCTTCCATCAATCGTCCGGTGCGTCGCCACGTGACATCCTTGAATTCAAACGCACTTCATCCGATCGCAGGTCACTCGTCTTCCGGAACCGGAACAGCATCATCCGACAGGTGGACGCGCCCCGGCTCCTGCGGTTCGTCGGCCGGCGCCTCTCCTTCCTGCGATTCGTAAGAGCGGATGGGAGTGGAAGGCGCTTTGTGCAGAGGCGTCGGTAGAATCCCCTGCGAGAAATCGGGACCGAGCTCGAGGAGCAGCTTGCGGGCATCGGCGGCCCGCGGAGAATCGGGATAGTCCTTCAGGATGTACTCGGAGTACACCGCGGCAGAATCCTTCTCACCGCGTTTCAGGTAGAACTGCACGCGGTCCCAGTCGCGAACGGCCGCTTCCTCATTCATCCGCTGGAGGTCGGCCTTGAGCTTCTTCGTCTGCGGCAGATCGGGATAGAGCCGCAGAACACTGTCGGTCAGCTTCTTCGCTTCGTCGAGCTGTTTCCCGTCGTATTTGGACCCCTGATACGAGTTGTAGCTGGCGTGCTGACCAAGCACGTACGCCGCCGACGCGTGCTCGCGGTCGGCGTACTGTTCGCGAATCGTTCCGAAATAGTGGTCGGCCTCCTGGTAATCCCCCTTACGCAGGTGGTGCGTGGCGGCGATCATCAGCGCGTCGTCGGCGAGAGGGCCGGTGGGATCGTTGATCCACACCGAGCGCAGGGCCTTGAGCGCATTGCCCTGTGTGTCGAACAACGGCCGAGATTTGTCGAAGAGGTTGGGAGTCAAGGGAAAAATGAAAGGGACGCGGGCGTCCGGAATGTCTTCCAATCGTTTGTCGGTCGAATCACGAGTGAAATGCGCCAGCTCGACTTCGGAGGCCGGCTTGGGCTTATTCAGCCAGTAGCGGGCGATGTCGAACATGCGCTTCGTAGATTCTTCGAGATAGCGGGTCGAAGGATACTTTTTGAACAGTTCGTCATACGAATCCTGAGCATCGGCAAAATGCTGCATCTGGAAGTCGGATTCGGCCACCATGAACAGCGTTTCTTCTTCGATGTGCTTGTCCTTGTACTTCTTCGCGACTTTCTGGAACGCTTTGCGGGCGTTCGCATAGTCCTTGTTGTCGTAGAGTTTTTTGGCGGCGTCGAATTCCTCGCTCCCTTCGACGGGCGCCAATGGATCGCGCTCCTGGATTTCGACTGCCTCGCGGGCCTTGCGGCCGATGGGGCCGAAGATGTTCTTCACATCGACCTTTTTGTCCAGGAGCATTGATGTGCAACCGGTCGACCAGACGCAACAAATCATGAGCAGCAACGTCCGACCGACAGCCTGCATTGCAGACCGTGACGCGGCATGCCGATGTGCATCAAGCGACGCCAGGAGGTGGCGAGGTGTGGTCATCTCAAGTTACGGGGGACGATGCCGAGAGGTGTGACGACAACGCGGAGGAGGGAGCGATGTGAGCGAAATGGCAGACTGCGGCAAGGCCGCTAAGAAAAAAGGGTCAGGAGGCAGGCATCAGGTGTCGGCAACCTTTTCTGATTCCTGTCGCCTGTCTCCTGCGCCGGACTGCTTCTCAGAAGGGGAGGTATCTTAACATTTTAGGCCGACGGCCCAGGATGTGAGCGAGCGTGGAGTTGAGGACAAGTCGAAGATCCTGCATTTGACCGGTTGTGACCGAAATCTGCTGCCACGCGGTGGAGGACTCCTGAGCCAGGCCACAAAGAACAGCGGCAGATTCGGGAGAGATCCAATGGCGAGGCGGCTCTTCAATCAGGCATTCGGAACAGACCAGCCCCCCCTGGGAGACTTTGAAAGTGAACTGCCGCGTCGGGCCGACCGGTTCACCACAGGCAACACACGCATCGAAAGCAGGAAGCTGACCGATTTCACGCAGGATCACGAGTTCGAACCGTACCAGTGTCAGATCGGCACGGAACTCTGTCGAGAGTCGTTCGAGGGCGAGAGTGGATTCGTCGAAAAGGACGGGATGTGCGTCGTATTCTTCGCTGAGCGCATCGAGCAGCTCGGCGACGTAATACCCGCCGTAGAGGCTGCCGAGATCGCCCGGCCTAGGCCTGAACCGTTTCCGTAAATGAGCTTCAGTGAGAATGTCGAGACTGGATGAGGACTTGCGGAGGAACACTACCTCACAAACGGTGAGCAGGTCAAGAGCAGCCTCGAAGGGGTTTTTGAGCCGTTTGGCTCCTTTGGCGACGACCGCCACTTTTCCGAAATCACGCGTAAAGAGCGTCACGACACGACTCGACTCGCTGAAGTCGGCCATGCGGATCACGATCGCGTCTGATTTTTCGGCGGACACGGAGGAGACCCGAGGCTTGAGGCTTGCGACCTGAGGCGCGAGTCGGATTACGATCGCGTCGTCACTTCGGCGGACACGCGGTGATCTTATGCGAGTGGCTAAAAAAGAGTAACCACGAAAAAGTCAAAAGACGCGAAAACAGAGGAGCTCTGTTTCGCGTCTTTTGACTTTTTCGTGGTTGTCTCGTCGCGTTAGAACACGTCGAGGATGAAGTGGTGTCCGCGGTGATACGGATGCGGCATCACGTACGGGTTGTACCAGTTCGCGTTGTAAACCGGAATCTGGCGTTCCTGCGGATAGCGGTAGTAGAGGTTGTCGTACTGCACCGGTGCGTGGAAATTGTGCGGGTAATAGACGTACGGGTAGTAGTAGTACCGGGCCCAATCGTAAGGCTGGCCGACTCCCGCCGCTTTCGCCGGCGACGCGCTTCCCGCCAGCACCGCGGTCAGCACCGACACGCACACGAGGATCCCGAGCATGGTCTTGCGGAGCATATCCTTGTTCTCCCTGAATGATCTGAAACTGGGTCTGACAGTCGGCGAACTGTGCGGGCTGCGGTATTCCCTGGAGCACGCGCTGCGGGTCCCCCCCTGGGCGGTGCTCCCTCGCCGGGCGCTGTTTGCCAACTCGCCGGATCCGCCCGTCTGCGTCATTGTTTCGCAAACAGGCTGCGGTCCGAGCCGGTGCCAGTGCCTCTGGAATAATCATCGGCCTGAGCGCAATCGTCACAACAGGAATATGCGGGAAGCTGGGCAGAATCCCTTCCATCGGCAGGTTCGACGCAGGTCAACCCGGTGAGAGGATGTATTGTGTAAATCGTTGTCTGGATATACGTTAGCGCTGCCGCGGAATTCGGAATGACGAAATTCAAATGACGAAGGAAAGTCAAAATCCAAACTCCAAAACAGCCTTTTTGCGATTTCTGTTTTCTGTCTTTCCTTAGACATTTGTCATTGGGATTTCGCGTGGACATCATCCTGCTCTTGCTATGTCTCGCTGGCGCAGGACATGCGCACGGGGACGAAGGGGCTCCCTCAAAGTCGACGCAGCCTGCCAAGCCATTGGAAAGGATTGCGCCCGCAGCAATCCGCCGGCACGTCGAGTATCTCGCCAGCCCAATGCTGGAGGGGCGGGGGACGCCGCGCGGTAAGCAGCTCGCCGCCGAATATATCCGCCGGCGGTTCGAAGAGCTGCGGTTGCAGCCCTTGTTCGGCGCCGCGGGGTACTTCCAGGAAATTCCGGGCGCGAAAACAGACGAGGGGCAGACCTCCGTGATGGGCCGCAACATCGGCGCCTGCCTGCCGGGGAGCGACCCGAAGCTCAAGGACGAGTTAATAATCCTCAGCGCCCATTACGATCATCTCGGCGTTCGTCGCGGCAAGATCTATCCCGGTGCCGACGACAACGCGGGAAGCGTGGCGATGATGCTCGAGGTGGCCCGAAAGTTTGTCGAGTCCGATGTGAAACCCGCGCGAACGCTCGTCTTCCTCAGTTGTGACCTCGAAGAAAACCTGTTGTGGGGTTCGCGGTGGTTTGTGGCCCATCCTCCCCGGCCGCTCGGGCAGGTGAAGCTGTTCGTAACCGCCGAAATGATCGGCCGGACGCTGGGCGATCTGCCGCTGGGAGCAATCTTCGTTCTCGGGAGCGAGCACGGCACCGGCCTCAAGCAGGTTGTGGATGGTGTGACGACTCCGGCCGAGCTCAAAGTCGCGCACCTCGGCATCGACCTGATCGGGACGCGGAGCGACTATGGGCCATTCTGGAACGAGAAAGTGCCGTTTCTGTTTTTCTCGGGGGGAGAGCACCCGGACTACCACCAACCCACCGATACGGCCGACCGGTTGGACTACATGCGGGCGGCCCATGTGTCGCAACTGATATTCGATGTTTGCCAACAGGTCGCCAACGTTGTTGAACCACCGTCGTGGAATGACAAGCCGGTCCATGGTCTCGATGAAGTCCGCACGTTGCACCGGATCACCGAGTTGCTCCTGGCGAGTGACGATGCGGCCCGCACTCGGGGCCAAGCGAAGTTGAGCAACCTGCAGCGTTTCACCGTGTCGAACGTTCACACGCGGACAGCGCAGATGATCGAGCGCGGCGAAGTTCGCGCCGACGAACGCCCGTGGCTGATCCGCTCGTCGCAGATTCTGCTGCTGACGGTGTTTTGACGAGCCTACTCCACCGCCGGCAATATCAAATCCGCGTGCCAGAAGCGTTTCAGGTCGCGAACTAGGGCCAGAAACTTTTCGAGGTCAACCGGCTTCGTGATATAGCCGTCCACCTGCAACTGCTCGCTGCGCAGCAGGTCTTCGTGATCCTTCGAGGCGGTCATCACGACGACCGGAATTTCAGCGAGATCGGCGTCCCCTTTGACCTGGGCCAGCACTTCGCGGCCGTCAACGAGCGGCAGGCCGAGATCGAGCAGAATCAGATCGGGCCGCGGAACCCGGGCGTACTTGCCGCGGCGGTGGAGAAACTCGAGGGCCTCATCGCCGTCCCACAACCACGTGAGGCGGTGCTGGATGGCGCCTCCCTTGAGGAATTCGAAGGTGAGCCGCGCGTCGTCCCGGTTGTCCTCGACGAGGAGGATTTCCATCGGCCTGCCGACCGTATCTCGTCCCATGGCAGCACCTCGCGCCGATGACCCGGCTGACTTCTCGCCCACACTCCATTACTATAGCCGTCTGTTGCGTTCGTTGTCACTCCCCGGAGCGTTTCGATGCCGTCTGCCGAGAGCGCCGCTGAGGTTTCCCAGCCGCCGATATCCGACGCGGCAGAAATCGCGACGCTGCCCCGCGTGTTGGGGCTGTTTTCGGCAGTGACGGTTGTCGTCGGATCGATCATCGGCTCGGGGATCTTTTTGAAGACGGGCAACGTGGCGACGGCGCTCGGGAGCTTCGGACCGATCATCGGAGTCTGGATCGGCGTCGGGCTCGTCACGCTCTGCGGATCGTTGGCGCTGGCAGAGTTGGCGGCGATGGCCCCGCGCGCGGGCGGGCCTTATGTCTACCTCCGCATGGCGTACGGGCGGCTGCCGGCCTTTCTGTGGGGGTGGACGGAGTTCTGGGTCGTCCGTGCCGGCTCACTCGGGGCGCTGTCGTGTGCCTCGGCGATCTATCTGGCACAAGTTGTGGAGTTAGATCGCCTCGGGCAGGAAATTGTTGCGATCGCGATCGTGATCGGCTTGTCGATCATCAATTATCTGAGCACGCGCTGGGGAGCGTCGGTTCAGAACGTCACCGCGCTCATCAAAGTCGGATTCCTCGGAGCAATCATCGTTCTGCCCATGCTGATGGGAAAGACGGAGATGGCAAATCTCGATCCCGTCTGGCCGGCCTCGGCGGGGCTTGGGCTTTGGAAGGGGCTCGGAATTGCCATGGTCGCCGTTCTCTGGCCGTACGACGGTTGGATCAACATCGCGCCCGTTGCCGAAGAAATTCGCGAACCGCAACGGAACCTGCCCCTGGGAATGGGGCTGGGGATGCTGATCGTGATCGTCGTCTACGTCGGGGCCAACATCAGCTATCACCTGACGCTCCCCATGGCACACGTCGCCGGCTCGCAGGCGATCGCATCCGACGTCTTCCAGGTTTTGTTCGGCGAGAAGGGGGCGAAAATCGCCGCACTCGGCGTGATGTGCTCGACGTTCGGGGCAGTCAATTCCAACATGCTCACCGGGCCGCGGATTTATTTCGCGATGGCTCGCGACGGCCTCCTGCCGGCCGCCATTTGCCGCGTTCACGGCTCGCACCAGACGCCGAGCAATGCCATCATCATTCAGGCGGTCTGGACGACGCTGCTCTTGCTCGCGTTTTATGCATGGAAGGAGAGTCCCAAGGACGCGTTCGACGGGCTCACCGATTCGGTCATTCTCGGGGGATTGATTTTCTACAGCATGACGGTCGCGGCGGTCTATGTGCTCAGGCGGAAGCGGCCCGATCTGCCGCGCCCTTACCGGACGTGGGGTTATCCGCTGACCCCGTTGCTGCTGCTCATTGCCTATGGCGGGGCGCTCGTGAGTCTGTTGGTCGAGCAGTGGCAGCAGTCGACCGGTGTCCTCGCGCTGATTGCCGCGGGGACAGTGTTCTATGCTGTCAGCAGCCGTTCGGAACGCGCGCGAAAGCTGGCGGATTGACTCCATAAAAGAAGATGACGGCTACGCGCGCGGGGCCAACCCCGCGGCGAAACCGGAACCGACGAACACATAAGACAACGCTGCGTTTCTTGTTCTCTTCAACTCTGAAACTTTTTCACTCATTAACTCTCTGCCATGCCGACGCTCCTCGATCGCTTCCTCCGCTATGTCCGCATCGACACGCAGTCGAACGAGGCCAGTCAGACGGTTCCCAGCACCGCCAAGCAACTCGATCTCTGCCGGGTGCTCGAGGCCGAGTGCCGCGAGCTGGGGCTGGCAGACGTCTCGCTCGACAAGTTCGGGATTGTGATGGCCACGCTTCCCTCCAATCTCGGGCGACCGGCGCCGACGATCGCCTGGGTGGCACACGTCGACACCTCGCCCGAAACGAGCGGAACGAACGTCAAGCCGATCGTCCATCGTCAGTATGCGGGGGGCGATCTGGTGCTTCCCGGCGATCCTTCAAAGGTGATTCGTGTTGCCGAGAATCCGACGCTGAGCAGCCTGCACGGAGCGACGATTATTACCAGCGACGGCACCACGCTCCTGGGAGCCGACGACAAGGCGGGCGTTGCCGTGATCATGTCGGCGGCCGCGCATCTGGCGGCGCATCCCGAGATCGCGCACGGCCCGATTCGACTCTGTTTCACGTGTGACGAAGAGATCGGCCACGGCGTCGATCACCTCGATCTCGCGAAGCTTGGAGCGATCTGCGCCTACACGCTCGACGGCGAAGGGCAGGGGATGGTCGACAGCGAGACGTTTTCTGCCGACTTGGCGATCGTGACCGTGACGGGGGTGAACATCCATCCCTCGATCGGCAAAGGGAAGATGGTCAACGCCCTGCGGATCATGGGTGACTTCCTGATCAGGCTGCCGCACGCGCACCTCTCTCCCGAGACAACCGACGGACGCGAAGGCTTCCTGCATCCGTATACCGTCGAAGGCGGGGTCGCACAGGCGACGCTGCGAATCATCCTTCGCGATTTCGAAACGCCGAGGCTCGCAGAGTATTCCGATCTGCTCCATCGAATTGCCGCCGATCTGTGCCGCCAGCACCCGAAAACGCAGATCGACATCAAAATCGTCGAGCAGTATCGCAACATGCGCGACGGACTGGTCAAGGAACCCCGAGCCCTTGCTAAAGCGCTCGAAGCGACGCGCGCCGCTGGAATGGAGCCCAGGCAAACGATCATCCGCGGTGGGACGGACGGGTCGCGGCTGACGGCGCTCGGGTTGCCGACGCCGAATCTCTCGACCGGAGAGCACAACCCGCACTCGCCGCTCGAATGGACGAGTGTCGAAGAAATGCAGCGCGCCGTCGACGTGCTCGTCGCCCTGGCGCAATTGTGGGGGCAAGAAACCAACTTGAAAAGCGCCGAGATTGTCGATTACACCGTTTAGCGGCGAGAGCAACGAGGTAAGTCGGGTGCCGGGGTCAATGCGGAAAACGTCGCGGCGGTCACGCGGCGTTCCGCAATGTCGCCCGAGAGCGGCGGTTGGTCGGAACAATCGGCGAGCGTGGCCCCGCGATCGGCGACGGGGCCACGCTCGCGGTTCGATTCCGGTCGTGCTTTCGGTCCCACGAATACGTTGCGCGCTGCCCACCGCTCTACGAGGCGCCGCTTTGACTCAGGCACCCAACGTCCATGATTTTGGGTCCGCCGTCTAAGGTCGAGTCAGTCCCAGATCCAAAGTTCGCCTATCCTCAATCGACACGCCGCGTCGATGTGTTAGAATAATGAAGGGTTGATGCGAGCCTCGACGGGCATGCTTCGGAGTCATTGACGATGCTGCGAATCCTCGGCAGTCGCGCACGATTGTGCGACGGAATCACTCGCCGCGAGATGCTGCGGGCCGGGGGGTTGAGCGCGCTCGGTCTGGGGCTGCCAACGCTGCTTCAAGCACGGCAAGTTCATGCTGCCGAAACGAGTGCGGAAACGGCGGTCGCGCGCGGAAAAGCCAAGTCGTGCATCGTTCTGTTTCTGATGGGAGGGCCGCCGCAACAATCCACCTGGGATCCGAAGCCCGACGCACCGACCGAAATCCGCGGCGAGTTCGGGCCGATCAGCACGTCCGTGCCCGGCATGCAGTTCTGCGAGTTGCTGCCGCGCTCGTCGCTCTTGGCCGACCGCCTGGCCGTGCTGCGGGCCATGTCGAGCGGCGACAACGCCCATTCGTCGAGCGGCTACTACATGATGACGGGCCAGCCGCATGCGCCGATGAACTTCGAGAATGCCAATCCCGGCTTCCCCAACGATTTTCCCCACTTGGGGGCCATCGTTCGCAAGCTGTTGCCGTCGCGCGGCAATCTGCCGGCGACGGTCCGGTTGCCCCACCGCATCTTTAACACCGATGGCAGCGTCTGGCCTGGGCAGGATTCCGGGTTTCTCGGGCGGTCCTCCGACCTGTGGCTCCTTAACTGTCAGCCGGCCGACCGCGACTTCCGCGTCAACGAGTTTGCGCTCAACGTCGATGTCACCGATCAGCGGATGGCCGAACGGCGGACGCTGCTGGAACAGGTCAACCAGCAACTCGACGTGGCCCAGCGGACGGGTGTGCCGGGCAACTACGGCCGCCTGACCGAACAGGCCTTCAACCTGCTCAACTCGACCGCCTCGCGGCAGGCGTTTCAGATCGACCGCGAATCCGAGGCGATGCGCGATCGTTACGGACGAACGCAATTCGGCCAGAGCGTCCTGCTCGGCCGGCGGCTGGTCGAAGCCGGGGTCAACCTCGTGCAGGTCAACTGGTATCGCAGTCCGGAAGAGCCACCCGATGCTCCCTGCTGGGACAGTCACGCTCGTGAAGCACAGCGGTTGAAGACGGTCCTCTGTCCCCCCGCCGATCAGGCGCTCTCGGCTTTGGTGAGCGACCTCGACGAGCGCGGGATGCTCGATGAGACGCTGGTCGTCTGCATGGCCGAGTTCGGCCGCACACCGCGCTTCAATCCGGCCGGCGGTCGCGACCACTGGGGCCACGTCTATTCCGTGGCCCTGGCCGGCGGCGGTATCCGGGGGGGAACAGTTTTCGGCGCGTCGGATGCGATCGGGGCTTACCCTAAAGATGGCAAGGTGCAACCGCAGGACCTGACCGCCACCATCTTCCACTGCCTGGGTCTCGATCCCCAAAGCGAAATCCACGACACGCTCGGCCGACCGATCCCCATCAGCCGCGGCGAGCCGATCCGGCAGATCTTGGCGTAATGCCCAGGGTCTGGTTTATTTTCCGGCGAAATAGCGTTGTCAGACAGAATGCGCGCCACTGCCGGAAAATGGACCTGACCCCCTCCGCGCGCAAGCCGCCCCTCAGTTCCCTGCGTCCCCTTTCGACTTTTGCCTTTTTTGTCTTTCCTTAGACATTTGTCTTTCGGTCATAAAGACCAGTCCCCGGTGCCGGCGTCACACCGGCTTCAAGCCGAAGAACTTCGCGTAGACATCGACCTTCTGCCGAAGTGAAAGCCGCGCCGGTTGTCCGGCGTTGCACCGCAAGAGCAGAAATGTCAGATCGTCATCGGCCGCTTTGCCGCCGCGATGAGTCTCGATTGCCGCGGGCAACGTCCGCGCGATGGCGGCCGGATCGGTTCGGTTGGCATTGCGAACGATGTCGAGCAAACCCTGCTCGCCGAGTTGTCGACCGGCGGAATTCGTCGCCTCGATCAGGGCGTCCGTATAGAACAGTACGAGATCTCCCTCGCCGAGGTCGAGTGCGAGTTGGCTGTAGCGGGCGGTGCCGTCGATTCCCAGGGGGATGTTGGCGGGGGCATCGCGGCGGCCGTCATCGTGGTTCATCAGCAGCGACCACGCGCCCGACGAAGCCTGGCAAACCAGCGGGCGCGGGTGCCCGGCGTTGCAGATCGTCAGTCGCCGCGTCGTTGCGAGATACGTGGCGACGACGGCGGTGGCAAAGCGTCGCATGTCGGCCAGCTTTGTGAATTGCCGATTCAGCTCGCGCACCAGCCGGTCCTGACTTTTGCTGTTGATGAATCGCCGCATCAGCGTCCGCAGGTCGCGGGCCATGTCGGCAACGGCCGCCCCATGTCCGGAAACGTCGGCAACGATCAACTTGGTGACGATCCCTCCGCCGCAGAGCGAAACGTAATGCACATCGCCGCCGTTGGCAGCCCCTTCGTAGGGCCGGCTGTAGACCCAGATGTCGAGACCCGGCGTGGATGTCGACGTTTCGACTGCCTGGCTGCCGCCGCGGATCTCCATGCAATGCATGGAGCCGGAAGTAGGAGCGTCGTTGATAAGCATGGAAATATGATGTGCGAGAGGGGCTTGGGGATTAGCGAATTCCAAATCCTGCGCCCTTCAGACTCGCATCGACGATCGTTGATTGTCAAGATAGACGCATGACAAAAGCAACTCGCACGCCCCCGACTTCGTCCCGGTTTTTGCGAATGTCTCGACGGCTAGTTTACTCGTCGACTGTCCTCTGCGCCGTATTGACCGGACTCGCGCCCGTTACTGTCAGAGGTGAAACGGACGGCAAAGCGGCACCTGCCGCAGCACCAGAAAAGATCAGCTTTTCCCGCGATGTCCGGCCTATACTGTCACACCATTGTGGAAGCTGCCACGGGGCCGACGAAGGGACGCGCGAGGCGGGACTCAGGCTCGATTTCCGCGAGTCGGCGATCAAGGTTCGCAAGGGGGGGGCAGCGGCGATCGTGCCGGGGAAGCCCGAGGCGAGCCTTTTGGTTGCGCGGATTAGCTCGACCGACGAAGCCGAGCAGATGCCTCCGCCGGACGCGAAGAAACCGCTCACCGACCACCAGAAGCAACTGTTGCGAAACTGGATCGCCCAGGGGGCCGAATACGCCCCCCATTGGGCCTTTCTGCCACCAGCGCGCGCTACGCCCCCCGAAACAAAACGACAGGACTGGGTTCGGAACCCGATCGATCAATTCGTGCTGGCACGACTGGAGCAAGTCGGGCTGCCTCCCTCTAATGAAGCGCCACGGGAAACGCTGTTGCGACGCGTCACGTTCGATCTCACCGGTTTGCCCCCGACCGTCGAGGAGCTCGATGCTTTTTTGGCCGATCGTGCGCCGCAGGCATACGAGAAAGTCGTCGATCGCCTGCTCGACTCGCCGCGCTACGCCGAACGGATGGCGATGCACTGGCTCGATATCGCCCGTTACGCCGACACGAACGGCTACAACAACGATGAAGAGCGCTCGATGTGGCCGTGGCGCGACTGGGTGATCGACGCCTTCCGTCGAAATCTTCCCTACGATCAGTTCGTGATGGACCAACTGGCCGGCGACCTTGTTCCTGCCGCGACGCTGCCGCAACGGGTTGCAACGGGATTCAACCGCAATCACGTGCTGACGACCGAAGGGGGGATCGTCGAAGACGAGTACCGGGTCGAGTACGTGGCCGACCGGGTCCACACGACAGCCACCGTCTTCATGGGGCTGTCGTTCCAGTGCGCCCGCTGTCACGATCACAAGTTCGACCCCGTGTTGCAGCGCGAGTACTACCAATTCTTCGCGTACTTCAACAATCTGCCCGATAAGGCGGTGGGGTACAACAAGAAGGAAGGTTACGCGGCCCCGTTCGTCAAAGTTCCCTCAGCAGCGCAACAGGCGGAGCTCGATACGCTCGCGCGCCGAGCGGAAGAAACCGAGCAATCACGACTACGGCGCGTGGCCGAGGTGCCAATGCTCACGGCCAAATGGGAAGCCGGCTTGACCGCTGAAGACCTCGCTCAATTCGCGAAATCCGCGCCGGTCCTGCACGTCCCGTTCGATGAAACGGCCGGGGAGACCGCCGCCGACACCATCGATCCCGGGCGCCGCGGCG
>JAGVKR010000343.1 GCA_020050375.1 Planctomycetales bacterium | reverse complement strand
TTTGATCACGCGTCTGCGGATCCCGCCGCTCATCGTCACGCTGGGATCGTACTCGTTGTTTCGGGGCCTGGCCGAAGGATTGACCGGCGGCGTCGACAACTTCACGCGGTTTCCCGAGTCGTTCCTGTTTCTCGGGCAAGGGTACTGGTCCGACGTTCTCCCTGCGCAGTTGCCGATCTTCGTCGCAGCCGCACTGGGAATCTGGCTGCTCGTTCACCGAACGACGCTGGGTCGGGCCTGGTCGGCAATCGGCTATTCGTCCGAAGGGGCGCGCTACGCCGGAATCCGGGTCCAGCGCGAAGTGGCGCTCGCGTATCTGATTGCCGGTCTGGCCGCCGGACTGGCGGCAGTCGTTTACGTCTCACACGTCGGGCAGGCCAAGGCCGATGCGGGAACGAACTACGAGCTCGCCGCGATCACAGCGGTTGTTCTGGGAGGGACGTCGATTTTTGGCGGCCGGGGGACTGTTCTCGGAACGGTGCTCGGGCTGTTGGCGATCGCCGTATTGCAGAACGGCATGCGTCTGGCCGACCAGCCGGCGGAAGCGGCCGGCGCGCTCACCGCCGTATTATTGATCACGGCCATTGGAATCGACACCGCAGGGCTCGGCACAACAAGCCGTGCTACCGCGCGGCGTCCGGGGGAACCATTCAACATTGGAGGGGAGCTGTCGATGAGGAACTCGCAACTGGCGGTGCTGTGCGTCGTCATTCTGGCGGCCGGAGGGTTGATCGCGGGGAGCAACTGGTTTCTGGCGAAGTCGGTCCGCGAGGTCGTCACGTCCGGAAAAGTGGCGAGCGGCGAATCCAAACCCGCGCCGGCCACTCCCGCGAAAAAGTTGACGATCGGGATGATGCCCAAGAGCAAGGGGAACGCGTACTTCGTCGCCTGCAAGAAAGGGGCCGACGAGGCCGCCACCGAGTTGGGTGTGAATCTGATCTGGGACGGCCCGACCGAGACCGATCCGGCCAGGCAGAACGAAGTGGTCGAAGCGTGGATCACGCGGCAGGTGGACGTAATCGCGGTTGCCGTCGAGAACCGCGACGGCCTGGCGAGCGTGCTGCGGAAGGCCCGCGCGCGGGGAATCGCCGTCATCACGTGGGATGCCGACACTGAACCCGACGCTCGCGACTTCTTTGTCAACCAGGCGACGCCCGAAGGGATCGGCTACGCCCTGATGGATGAAGCGGCCCGCATCCTCGACGGCAAGGGGGAGTTCGCCGTGATCACCGCGACCCTCACTGCCGCCAACCAGAACGAATGGGTGAAGCACATCCATGCGCGACTGGCCGAGAAATATCCCGAGATCAAGCTGGCGACGATCCGCCCGTGCGACGATCTGCAGAAAAAAGCGTTCGAGACGACGCAGACAATTCTCAGCGCCCATCCCGACGTCAAGCTGCTCATGGCGATCTGCACGCCGGCCGTTCCGGGCGCGGCCGAGGCGGTGAAACAGGCGGGGCGAAATGACGTGAAAGTGATCGGCCTGGGGCTGCCCAATGACAACAAGCGATTCGTGATGGAGGGGATCACCGAGACGGTCATTCTCTGGAACACGATGGATTTGGGATACCTGACGATCCACGTCGCCCATGCGCTCCGCAACGGCACGCTTCGCGCTGGTGCGACCGAAATCACCGCCGGCCGCCTGGGCACGAAGCAGATCGTCGGCGACAACGTGCTGCTCGGCGAGCCGTACAAATTCGATCGGACGAACATCGAGACGTTTGATTTCTGAGTGAGGCTCACGATCTCATCGTGAGCGCGTTGCCGAGTCAGTGGTTATGATTGTTTCGAGCGAATCGTCGGTGGCACACACTCGGTGTTGGCTTCGGCCAACACGAAGCCACTTCTCGTGTGGACTGAAGTCCACACTACGGGCTTTCACACGCCCTCAGGGACTACCGACAGCGCCCGTCGTCGCGGCGAGCATGCCGCAGGCGCCGTGGATGTCCTGGCCGCCGCTGTAGCGGCGCTGGATCGGCATGGCCAGCTCTTCCCGCAGGGCATCGCGGAAGGCGTTGGCCTCGGCGTCGTCTGGACGGCGAAACTGGCCGGTCGGGTCGTTGACGTCGATCAGATCGAGCAGAATCGGCAGGCCGCGCGTCAATTCGGCCAGCGCGCGGGCCTCCTCGCGGCTGGTGTTGATTCCGGCGAGAACCGTCCAGGCGAACGTGACGCGCTTCCGCGTCGCCGCGTGGTGTTCGCGGACCGCCGCGATCAACTCGCGGAGCGGATAGACGCGCTCGATCGGCAGGAGTTTTTCCCGTTGCTCCGAGCGAGCGGACGTGAGCGAAACAATCAGCCGGTACGAATGCCCTTCGGCTGTGAACCGGCGGATCGCCGGCACAATCCCGACGGTCGAGATCGTGATCGCCTTGGCGTTGATCGCCATGCCGCACGGCTCCGAGAAAATGCGGGCCGCACGGATCACGCGATCGTAGTTGAGCATCGGTTCGCCCATCCCCATGAAGACGACGCCGCGGACGGGGTGCGGAGAGTCGGCCTGAATCTGCGTCACCTGGTCGACGATCTCCCAGGTGGCGAGATTCCGCTCGAAGCCCATCCGCCCGGTCGCACAGAAGGCGCACTCCAGCGCGCACCCGACCTGCGAGCTGACGCAAACGATGTACTTGAGGTCGTCGGGTCGGTGCAGGAGCGGAATGCGGACCGCCTCGAACTGTCCGGCTCCCTCGCCACGGAAAAGGTATTTCGCGAAGCCATCCTGCGGGGAGACGATCTTGTCGACGAGCGTCAGTCGCGGAATCGACACCCGCTCGCGGACCTGCCGGAGCAGGCGCCAC
>JAGVKR010000464.1 GCA_020050375.1 Planctomycetales bacterium | reverse complement strand
GCCACATTCGTGCAGATTTCCATCGCCAAACGGAACAACGTCGCCGTCGCTCTGGAAATCGCCCGAACGACCCGCGACCTGCTGGGAGGAGTCGGAATCCTCGACCAGCACCAGTGCTTCCGCCACATGTGCAACCTCGAAAGCGTGAAAACTTACGAGGGAACCGACGACATGCACCTGCTGATTCTGGGTGAAAAGCTGACCGGCATTCCCGCGTTCGCCTGACTGGGCGCCCAGAATCTGTCGTGTTGACTTTAGCCAACACGATCCAACAGCTCGTGTGGACTGAAGTCCACACCACAATCTTTCGCATCCCCTTCACCGCTTCGTCCAGTAGTCGACAACCAGCACTTTGTCGATCCGCGGACCGACGAGCTTGACGAATTCCTGATGAGCGGCGTGCGGCAAATACGTCTCGCGTCCCTTTTCATCGCGGAACGTCACGAAAAAGCAGTGCGTGAAGCCGTCCGCCTTGTTCTCGACGCTGACGTCGGTCCCCCATTCGAAGTCGTGAATCTCGGGGATTTTGCCGGGGAGCGCAGCAAAGGCGTCGATCACTTCCTGCACTTGGGGGCCCGCCACCTCCTCTTTGAACTTGAACAACACGACGTGCCGTAGCAAGCGGTCTGGCCCCGTTGCGACCGCTGCAGCGCCCCGAACGCCCAACGTTTCCAGCACGCGGTCGGCGACGAAACGATTGCCGGCGGCGTTCAAGTGCACGCCGTCAGTCGTGAGAAAGTTCTTGTCGTCATTCTTCGGATTGTTCTTTTTCAGATGGCCAATGAACTGTCGCCGCAAGTCGAGCAGGCGCGACTTGGTTGATTGCGCCACCTTGCGGCTGATCTCGGCGTATTCATCGAGCATGTGATCGAGCTGGTTCGATCCGTCACTTCGCTCGCCGACCACGCTCGGAGTGCAAAGGACGACGCGAGCGCCGCTGTCCTGAATCTTCTTGACGATTCGACGCAATCCTTGTTCGTACTCGTCTTTGGGCGTCCCGCGCCCGTTGAGAGAGTGCCACACGTCGTTGATCCCGATATAGATCACGACCAGCGTCGGCTTCTTCGCCAGCACGTCGCGTTCGAGCCGCGCCTCGAGATCGGGCACGCGATTGCCGCTGACTCCGGCCCCGACAACTTCGATTTTGAGATCCTTAAGCTTCTGCTTGGTGGCCAACGCCTCTGCCACGAGCGTGACATACCCTCCCGGGCTGGCTCCCGCCTGCGTGATTGAGTCCCCGAGAAATACGATCCGCTCGTGAGGTTTCAGCGCGGGCTCGTTCTCTGCCCCAACGGCGATCCCATTCATCAGTACCCCCCATCCCAAAAGACCGGCGAAAATTCCCAGACCAACAGGACGAGCGCACATGACGATTCCTTTCAGTGAACGTTCTTGGGGGACGGTCGACAACTGATTCGGCGTCGCGAAACAGGGGCGAAAGCCATCGGTCGTCTCTCCCGAAGCTTGGAACCTTCAGCTTACACATCCGGCTTGCCGGATCAAAGATCCCGCGATCATGAAAAGCCCGTTTCGTTAACTCCCGACCCCCATATCCCAAGCCGATACTCCGATCCTCGACCCGGGGTAACCGTCATCGCGCGCTTCAACTGACCAGCGCAAACGCCGTAGACCGGCAGATTCCCCGATGAAAATGGGAAGCATGGGGATACTGTTACACATAGGCAATCAATGCTGTTCAATATCGAAAGGGCGCCTGGCGCGAACGTGCCGAATGCGAAAGTGTTCACGAATACCGCTTCTGTACGGACGCGCGGTTCGGTCCAAGCCCCAAATCGACTGCCCCAGCCCCGGAAAAACCGGCATAACTGCCCGCTCGCTTCCGACTTTCGCCAGAGAATGGCCGGATTCTTTCATACATCCGGTGAACTAGTCGACACAGCCGAAACACCGCGCGCATTGCATTTGACCGCGCCAAAGTTGACTTCAGGAATGACCGATACTGCTGACATGAATTTCGGTGCCGCGAGCCTTCGCGCGCCAGCGCAGCCGATCTACGTCCCCTTTTGCAGGCAAGCGCGGCTTCGGACGACCGAAGGGCGAGCAACAAAGCGATTCGGTCGAAGTCGGCAGTCAATCCACACCCTGGTCAATCCACAGGAAAAGGAAGGTCACATGTCTCAAGGCGTCACTCGCCGTAAGCCGCCGATCGCCACGAGCGACACGGTTGAACGAGCGCCAATGACAAACCTTCACATCGCGTCGCCACACGCCACGCCCGCGACCACCACCCCTAATCCGGTCTCGCGTTCCAATGGCGGGTATCGGCGAGTCGATCCCGGGATTCCCCGTCCGGAGCTCGTGACCGGGGGTGGAACGAAACTGGCTCCGGTCCGAAGCCCTGCCGGCATCATCGGCACCGAACAGTCACTCGAACAATTTGTCTTCGAGCACGGACAGTACTTCGATTCGTACCTCGCGACTGAACCCGATCGGCTGTATTTCTTCTCCACCCGCCAGCGCGGCCTGATTTCCTACGTTCGCCGTGGAAGGTACGCCCTGGTTGGAGGAGGCCTGATCGCCCCCGAGTCGCACAAGGACGAATTGCTTGGTCAGTTCGTCGAGCATGTCAAGCGGCACAACTTGCACGTCGCGTTCCACAACATCGGCGACGAGGATCTCCCTGTCTACCGCAAGCACGGCTTTCAGGTCACCAAGTGGGGCGAAGAGCCGGTGGTCGATCTGGGGTCCTGCACCTGGGGAGGCAAGCCGTTCGAGTGGGTCCGCCGGCAGACGAATTTCTGCCAGCGGCACGGGCTGGCTGCCTTTGAGGTACGCCCGGAAGAGCTCGAACCTGAACAATGGGCCAGAACCCTCGCCGAGGTCCTCGAAGTCGCCGCCGAATCGCTTTCGCGGAAGCCTCAAGCCGAAGAGATGAAATTCTTCGAGGGCCGGATCGACACCCACGACCTGGGGCTGCGGAGGTTGTTCATCGCTCGCAGCTCGCACGGCGCTGGCCGGATCGAAGGCTTTGTCGTCTGCAATCCGATCCTGGGGGGAACGAAGTGGGCGACCGAGCTTTATCGCCATCGGCTAGACTCGGTTCGCGGCACGGTCGCCTTCCTGTTCCATCACATCCTGCAGCAGCTTCAGGCTGAAGGAGTTCGGCAGGTCCCGATGTGCCTCGATCCGGGGCGCGGCCTCGAGACGCCGATGCCTGGAGATAGTTTTCTCATCCGCGGCGGCCTGCACTACGGGAGCAAATACCTCGGAGGCATCTTCGACTTCGCCGGTGTTCAGCACTTCAAGAGCCGTTTCCGCCCGCGCTATGAAAACCGATACGTCTGCGCGCTGCCCAAAGTTTCCTTCGGTTCGGTGATCGCTTTTCTCCGCGTGTTCGGGGTTTTCAATCTCAATCTGGGCAACGTCGCCCGAATCATGGTCGAGCGAGCTCGCAAGCGCGTCGCGCGAAAAACGCTTTCCGACAACGCCTGATCCTGCGGTTTTGATCGAGGAGCAACTCCGATATGTCACAAGCTGCGCGCACCGGTTTTCCGGACGTCAAGACGCAGTCCACAGCGCCACCGCTGTCAGTGTTCCGTGAACAGCGTGACGATCGGCGTCTCACGACATATGAAGCGCAGGTCTGGGCCGCGGTCGACGAAATCGACACCACTGCCTGGAATCATCTGCGGACACCCCACGACCTGTTCATGGACGTCCGTCTGCTCCGCGCCGTCGAGGCCTCGATGGCCCGCGACGCGACGTTTCGCTACGTATTGTTCCGCGATGCCGACGGCAAGCCGGCCGCAAGCGCCTGCCTGTGCACCTATTCGGTCGACGGAACGGTGCTCGTCGAGAAGGGGTTCGCACGTCGCATGGCGTGCGCCCTGAAACGGATCTCCCCCGTGCTCGTGACGTACAAGATCGTTTTCTGCGGCCTCCCCTTCTCGGGGGGACAGAGCCATCTGCGGTTTGCCGAGGGAGTCGATCAGCGAGCGATCCTCACCGCCCTCGACGGCATGTTGCGGACGATCGCCCGGGAAGATGGGGCAAAGTGCATCGTCCTCAAGGAATTCCAGGAGCACGAGCTTTCCGCCGTCGAAGCAGCCGGCGACCTGGGCTATCTGCGGGCCGACAGCCTTCCCATGAATCAGCTCGGCCTCGAGCATGCCGACTTCGAAGGCTTTCTCGGCAGCCTCCACAACAAGAAGCGGTACGAGGCCCGCAAGTCGATCAAGAAGTTCTCCGAGGGGGGCCTGCGGATGGTCACCACCTCCGACCCCGACGAGGTCGATCGCCTGTTCACCCCCGAAGTCCACCGGATGTACGACGCCGTCGTCAGTCGCTCCGACACCAAACTCGAAATGCTCCCGGTGGAGTTCTTTCGCGAAATGGTCCGGCAGCTTCCCGGCAATTGTGAAATCTCCTTTGCTATGGACGGCGACACGGTTCGCGGGTTCGGCCTGTGCCTGTTCTCCGAAACCGAATACCACCCGCTGTTCCTCGGTGTCGATTACGACCGCAACCGCGACTACGATCTGTACTTCAACATGATGTATGCCTCGGTCGCCGAGGCCTTGCGAAACCGGACGAAACTTGTCCTGCTCGGCCAGAATGCCGACCAGTGCAAGACGATCAAGCTCACGAGCTACCAGACCCCGCGGTTTTTTTACATCAAGGGGGTCGGTTTCATCATGGAAAACGTAATTCGCCTGCTCTCGAAGCAATTGTTCCCGGCGCGACCGGTCACGGTCCCGTTCCCCGGTTGACACCCGGTCCCTGTTTCCCGGTCCCCGACAATGTCCACCGTCATCGAACCCCGACGGATCAGCGAGGCGCGACCCACCGCGGCCGTTCGAGCGCCTGCCGTCGACGCGACCCAACTCGAAGAACCGACGACGCTGCAGCGCACGCGCTGGCTGATCGCCAATCCGTGGAAGAACTACCTGCTGCCCGCCGTCTTGCTTCGGAAACGGCTGGCTCGCAGCCAGAGCCCGCTGATCGCCGAATCGTTGGCCCGCCCCGGCGGCTGGCGGTCCATGGAGATCATCTACCGCAACAACGAGCCTCTTGACTGGTTCGATCGCCAGGCCCTGCGCGACAATCCGGTGTCGATGGCCTGTCGCAATCGCCGCAAGATTGTCACACGAAAGCTGGCCGAGCTGATCGCCCGCTACGCGGCCGACGGCGACGTCACGATCCTGGGGGTCGGCGCCGGGCCAGGGCGGCACGTGCAATCGGCCCTCGTCGAGTCGGCCGTCGCTCCCTCCCGCGTCACTGCTTACCTGATCGACCGCGACGATTCGGCCTTCGGCTACGGGCGACATCTGGCCCTTTCATTTGGGATCGCGCGCTCCGTCCACTTCCTCCGCGGCGACGCCTGCCGCGTTCGCGAGGCGCTTCCCGACGTATCGGCTCAGATCGTCAAGCTGGTCGGACTGGTGGAATACCTCTCCGACGCGGAGCTCGTCGAGCTGTTGCGGGCCCTCCGCGATGTGATGTCGCCGGGAGCGAGCCTGCTCACACACGGCCTGATTGACCCCTACGGCAGCGGCCGCTTTCTGGCGCGAGTCTTCAATCTGCGTCATCGCCGGCGGACCGGAGCACACATGGCAACCCTGCTGGAATCGGTCGGTTTACGCCCGGTGGACTGCGCCGTTGAGCCGGCCGGGGTTTACCCGATCATCACCGCGGTTCGAGACCCCGATTGACGACCGCCTCACGCCGGTGTCCGGCGGCGGGCCGCCTCGCGCTCCGCCAGTTGCAACGAGCGCGGCCGATCGACCTGGAACGCGTGATTCAGCGGAGACCTGTCAGTGAAATGTCGGCTCCCGGTCAGTAGGGGACGACGCCTCCAGCCGCGTCTCGAATCAGGATCCGCCTGGGTCGCGCAGAGTGGTTCGTATAATTCATACCGGCGTTTCCCCTATGACAGCCAGGCCAGCACCAGGGGCAGGATCACGGATAATGCGGAAAGTCCGACGATGACTTGAATTACAATCGTTGTGCAGCCTGCGTCCTTGTGGATTGGAATTGTCGCGCGGCGAATTACCCCATCGCAACTAGGATTTTCCGCGGGGCCTTGTAGGGCATACGGCCATGTGCGACCAGCAAGTTATCGAGGACCAGCACGTCTCCCTGTCGCCACGTGAAGATAACGGCATTGTCCCACATCACCTGCCGCACGCGATCGAGATCGGCCGAGTCAATGGGCTGGCCGTTTCCGTAGAAAGCGTGGGTCGGCAGATTATCTTCGCCGCAGCGTTCCAGTAGTTGGCCCCGATGCCGCTCGTCAACGTTCGTGACGTGCCACAAGTTGGCTTGGTTGAACCAGTGCTTTTCACCGGTGATCGGGTGCCGAATCACGCCCGGGCGGATGGACCACGTCCGCAGGGTTCTGTCGTCAGTCCACTCGAAGTCGATGTCGTTCTCGCGCAGATAGCCTTCGACGACGTTGCGGTCGTTGGTCTCAAAATGCTCCATCCACGATTTTCCCAGACCGCGTTCTTGACCGTGCATGTTCTTGGCGTACTTGACGCCAAGCCGCTCGAATCGTTCGCGGAGGTCGGAATCCATCGCCGTGTACAGCACGCGGCAGTCGACAATCGGCGTCTCACCTCCCTCGGTTGGAGGAATGTGGCAGTGAAAGATGATCCGCGACGGGGGAGCCTTGGCATACGACAACTCGTTGTGCAGAGTGATGCGGTATTGCGCGGGGAACTCGGTCGACGTGTACACGTTGTCGGCAACCTTCGTCCGCGGCGACTGCCCCTCGACGTAGGGCTTCAAGGCCGGAATGATCGCCTGCGAGACCCTCTGGAATTGCGCGACCTCGCGCAGTTCGAAGCCGCGGAACAACACCCCTCCATGCCAATGCAGCATGTCGTCCAGCCATTCACGGCGGGTCTCGATCCATTCGATCAGATTGTCGGTTGTCGCCGGTTCACCGGGCTGAGGCTCAACCAGCAGCGGCAGCGAGCCGTGTTCATCGAGTTTCGATGTCTGGAACCGCTCAAGCTGCGTGCTTTCGACAGCTCGCTGCAGGATCGGCGTCCGCGGATGACTTTCGATGGTCGGCACGAATCGTCTCCTTGCACGGACGCAGCAGCCCGGCCGACGACCGTTCTTCGGTGTCCGCCGGAAACTCTCGTCGCGGCGGTGCTCAACACGGCGCGTCCGAACTTGCCTGTTGCTCCAATAAGTATCGAGCAACCAGTCGTTCCTTCTTTGCCAATTATCGCTGGGATTCGGGTTGTCGGCCGAACCGCGACTGAGTCCGAGCTCTGGCAGGAATCTGCCGATCGGAGAAGCTGTGACGGTCGCGGTCCGTCGGCCGCCTTTGCCGGTTCGACCGAGCCGCAACCGGAAATCGCCTTCCGGCATGATCCGAATCCACTCTCCGTAACGATTGCGCGGGCGACAAATCCGATAAAGAGCAACAAAGGAGAAGCAGGCTCGGTCGAAAAAACGCGCGGAATTGGCGGGACCCCTTATGTCGCATGGACAAACTGCCGTTCGCAAAGTTCTGCTGCTCGAAGCGGGCGCCTCCGGACCTCGCGACCGATTTGATCCGGGGTTTGCCGCCGCGCCACGCTCGGCGGAGCGGCAGAGAAGCAGCGCTCCCTGCGGCGACTTTTCGTTCGATCAACTGCCGGGGACCGGCTGTCACCTCGGGCGTTTGTTCGCTGACGTAGCGGCGCGCAGCAGAGAGGCTGCGGCCATTCGGACGAGTGTGGCAAACTGGAGTTATGCGCGCTTGCTGGCGGGCGCGACGGCGATCGCTCAGCGCCTGAAGAACGAAGCGAGTTTTCTTTGCGGCGACAGGGTGATTCTGATCGCACCGAATTCAGCCGAGTACGCGGCGGGGTTCTATGGTGTGCTTTTGGCCGGGGGGGTCGTCGTGCCGGTCCCACCGCGAACAGAGAGCGGCAGCCTGAACGCGATCTTCGAAATGACAGATGCGCGGCTGCTCTTAGCAACGTCCGAAGTGGTGCGCTCCCGTAAAGACCCTTGGATATTGCGGCAAGAGCCGCTCTCGCTGGACGCAGCGGAGTCTTCGGAACCACCCGTGGCGGCGATTGCCGATGAGACGACGGGCGATGAGTTGGCGGCGGTCTTCTTCACCGGAGGATCGACCGGCACACCGAAAGGGGTCATGCTCAGCCATCGCAATCTGATTTCCAATGCGCAGGCGATTCAGGGCTACCTGTCGATCGGCCCCTCGGACCGACCGCTGTGTGTTCTCCCTTTTCATCACGCCTTCGGAAACTCGGTTCTGCAATCGCACCTGCTGGCCGGAGCCGAATTGGTATTGGACGGCAACACGTCATTTCCCGAAACGATTGTCCAGGCCCTGGTGCAGCACGAATGCACCAGCCTGTCCGGCGTCCCCGATCTGTTTCGGCTGCTGCTGGATCGCACTTCACTGGGAAAAACACGTCTGCCGGCGCTGCGGTCCATGGCTGTTGCAGGGGGAGCGCTGCGGCGCGAGCTGGCCCTGGAGGTCGCCCGACGGATTCGTCCCGCCGAATTCTACGTGATGTACGGGCAGACCGAAGCGACGGCCCGATTGGCGTACGTGCCGCCGGAGCGGCTCGCCGATGACCTGGCCGAGGGCTGCATCGGTCGCGGTGTTCCGGGAGTGACATTGTGGGTCGTGAACGAACAAGACCGCACGGTGGCTCCGGGGGAAGTGGGAGAGCTGCGCGCACGCGGACCGAACGTGATGCTGGGTTACTGGCGCGACCCGGCAGCCACGGCCGAGCGCTTCTGCGACGGCTGGCTTCGCACCGGGGATTTGGCCACGATCGACGATTCGGGAATGATTTGCCTGAAGGGGCGGGCCAATTCGTTCGTCAAGATCGCCGGCTTTCGCGTCAATCTCGGTGAACTGGAGGATTTCATTTGCCGCCGGCTCGCGGCGCGACATGCCGTTGCCGTAGCGTTCGAATCAGCCGACGTCGGCACGCGGTTGGCGGTGTACGTGAAATCCGATGCGACCCGCAACAAGTTGGACGTCGCGACGATCATCGCGAGTTGCCGCGCCGAGTTGCCGCGCCATCTTGTGCCGGCCTTCGCCGAGCTCGTTGACGAGTTTCCCTTGAATCACGCCATGAAAATCGATCGGCTGGCGCTGACGCAACGGGCCGAGCACCATTCTGCACGACAGCGCACAGTTGCCAGCCGAATCATACCGCGAATCGGCTTCGGGCTCATTCCGGCGAACCGTTGAATCCCGCGTTGCGCGGCGCGCCTGCCCCTGAATCCAACATACGGCCGAACCCAAATTCATCTTTCGCAGAATTCCAGGAGTGAGGAATCATGTCTCAGGGCGTTGTGGAACAGCAAATTGTGGACTTCCTGCGTTCGATTACCGGAGAAACCGGTCTCGAGCGCGAGACCGACTTGCAAGCGGCGGGAGCCACCGACTCGTTGACGATGATGGATCTGCTGGTCTTCGTGGAGACGACGTTTCAGTTGCGGCTGGATTTCGGAGACCTCACTCCCGAAGTCTTTCGCACGCCCTCCACGCTGGCGGCGCTGATTGTCTCCCGGCAATGCCCGACCGTTCAGCGGCGCGCTGCTTGACCTGCTTTCGCACGCCGTTTTCACGGTCACAAACGACTTTCTTCGTTGGAGCTTCCTGTGTACTGGCCCACGCATTCTCGTCCTGTTCCGCTCGAAGACCTGGGGTGGATCAACACCACATATCTGTCTGGTCCCGCGCCACGCTGCGATCCCCTGCTCGTTTGGGGTACGACCGTCGAGACCGAGCCGCTGGAGGCCTTTTTGGCCGAACAACGGCAGCGCACCGGTTTGATCGTTTCGCCGGCGCATTTCCTGGTGTGCGCCGTGGCCCGCAGCCTGATCGAGCACCCGTCGGTCAACCGCCGCGTGTTCGGCCATCGCGTCTACCAGTACGACGGCGTCAACATCGTGATGCCCATGCTACGATCGAGCAACGGCGAAGTGGATAGCGTGTTTCTGCACAAGGCCGACCAGATGTCGCTGTCGGACGTCGCCAGTCACTTCTGGAATGAGGCCCGTAGCAAATCTCACGAGATCGCTGCCGAAAAACGCCGCCGTCAGGCCGGACCTTCCTGGAAATCGCTGGGCCTGACCATTGCTCGGCGTTTCCGGTTGATGTGGATCCACCGGATGAGCCCGATCGCCTTTGCCGTGGGCAATCGCGTGCGCGTCCCGACGTTCTGGGCTTGGCAACAGGAGCTCAACGGCGCCAATGCCTTCGTCAACTACCTGGGCTATCCGGGTGCGCCTCCGCTGATCGCCCACAAGGCAGCGGCTCTGCCCATGAACGCCTATTCGATCATCGTGACGATGGGCCTGGCCGAGCCCAAACCGGTCGTGGTCGACAACGCGATCGTCATCCGCAAGCAGGCGACGCTGTTCATCCGCTTCGATCACCGGATGGTGAACGGGCACCAAGCCGCAGCTTTCGTGAGCACGCTGAGGAACCATCTGGCCAGTCCGCAGTCGGTCGCAATCGAGGACCCATCCGCGGTTCGGCGAGCAGCTTGATCCCGCAAAGCGGCTCCGGGCCGGCCTACCTTCTAGCGTCGCGCACCGCCGTAATGATCGGATACACGCCGACCGGCTCGGTCGTTGTTTCCACGGCACGAAATCCCGCAGATTCCAACAGCGCGATCATCTGTTTCGCCGAACGCCGCTGGTGCCGCAGGTTGAACACGCGGGACAGAAACCGGCGTGAACGGAAGGCGTCGACGAAGCCATGCGTGACGAGCGTCGCGTCGTCGCTCATCACGGTTTTCATCGCCGCGAGAAGTTCGAGGAATTGGGCATCGTTCAAATACTCAACCAGGCCGACGAGTTTGACGATTTGCGCCTGCATCTCGGGCAATGCGGTGCGGATGGACCGCGCATCCCCCTGCCGGAAGTGAATTGAAGAGGCGATTCCCATTCTCGCCGCCAGCGCGCGGCCGTAGTCGAAGGCGTCGTCATCGAGGTCCACCAAGTGTGCAGTCACATGTCCTGGCTCGATCCCGGATTCGACAATGGCCGACTGCACGTGTCTGCCTGGCCCGGCGCCGACGCCCAGGATGTTCACCGATCCACGACGGCCGTACATCGCGATCAGCGTAGCGAGGCGCTGGCTAACGAGCTGCAATCGGTTCCGGGACGCCATCGAGATGGGATTGTCGCGGAGGGCCTGCCGGTCGAGCCAGTCAACCGGCTCGTCGTTGCGATAGATGATCTCCATCGACCGCCAGCCGCCAGGGCGAAGAAACGACTCGGCGAGCAACGGGCTGGCGCTCTGCCGCAGTAACTTTTGCAGCCAGGCGGCCGGCGCCAGGAAATTCTTGGCGGGATTGAGCAGCGCCGCGCCGACGCGCTGTGCGATGGATGGGCGCTCCAGTCCGCGGGTCTTCGATTTCGACGGCGGAGCAATCTCGTCGGCCTGCCGCCCCGGTCCGGTTTTTACGTCAAGAGCGATGGACATGCGGATTCACTGTTTTGCAAGAGGGTGGGTGGATTCGTCAGAGAGCGTCTTCCGTGATGCGCAGGGGCCAGCCCTTGAGCAGAATCCGCCGCGCCTCCACATCGTCGAGCCAGACTCCGAATGCTCTCGGAAACCCGGCGAATACAGCCGCATCGACAAAACTGGCCCATGGCCTGCACAAAAACGAGAATTCCTGGTCCATTTGGCCACGCCCTGGCGCGCCAGCCCTCCGCTCGGTGACGAGATCACATGATTCTTTTGCGGGCCGGCGCGAACCGCAACCTTCCTGTCCCGGCCCCCTGGAGCGATGAAGGCCCAACCGGGTTCGAGGGGCATTCCCTCGCACGCCTCGACCACCTCCAGTTGCGAAGCTTCATAGAGCCTCCGGGCGAGCGAGTGCGTGTCCTGCGGCGGCGGCAGTCACGCTCCCCACCCTTTCCCGCGTCACGCCTGGAACAGCTTCAGCGGCTCGAACCGTTCGCCGAGCACGTCGCTCGAGCGAATGCCCAGCCAGCTCTCCAGAACGGTCGCGTAGACCTGCCGGAAATC
>JAGVKR010000553.1 GCA_020050375.1 Planctomycetales bacterium | reverse complement strand
TGGTCTATCCACAGGATTCCGGCGCCGAAAAATCGCCGCAAGCCGCCGCTGTGCCTTCCAAGTGACGCGCAGTCGATTCACGAAGCGTTGCGCGTGAATTCGAGCAGCAGCGCCATCTCGGCGAGTTGAATCCGCCGGGCAGCAAGCGCCAGCTCGGACTCTTCGCTGTTGGCGCAAGACTCGCAGAGATCGACGAAGGCGAACGGATCCCATCCGGCCTTCGACTGCAAACGGTCGCGCCACCGGGCCGCGTCGGGAGACGGGCATTCGCTCAGAAAGGACTCAACAAGGGCAATTCCCGGAAGAGCCGGGCCGGATCGCGAAACAGGGAGTCGACGGATGTTACAGGTTGTGTCATGGTCGAAGTGCTCCGAATCAGTCGTCAAATGATAGCAATCGGGCTTCGGTTTGCGAGTCTGCGCAATCCGCGCAAAGTCTTCTGACGCAACGGGTCGCGCTGCCGGGAACTCCCTGATTTCGTGGTTTTTCCCCGGTTTTTGCTTGGCCGCACGAGTGGCGGAGCGTATCCTAATGGGCGGCGCGAGACCGGTCGGCTGGGAACCATCCGGAATCGTGCCATCGTGGGTCTCGTTTTTTTGACTGCGCAGATAGAGAGGGCGGATCGCGCAGCCCACTCCTGTCAGGAAAGGAGCGGGCTTCTGCGAGCCGGCGCCCAAAAACTGGGGCGGCGCCGGTCAACGCGAAGCCCGGCTGACGGTCGTATGGATCTCATCCTACGGGGCTACCATGTCGATGACCCGACGTGGTCGTACCTGTCATTTCTGCTGATTCTGGCGGTCTACTTCAAATTCAGCCGGCTGTGGTCCGTTCGCAATCTGGACCTGCTGCTGCTGCTGTCGATCTCCCCCGGCCTGCTCCTGGTTCGCGACGACAACGCGCCGACAATCATTGCCTTCGGTTATGCCTGGCTGTTCGGGATTTCAGCCCTCCTGCTCCTGCGGGTTCTGTACGACGGCCTGATCACGCGCCGTCCGCGACTGGAACAGAACATGAACGCCGCCGGCATGGCGTTTTTGTGTCTGTCGACGTTTTTGTTCCTGACGGCGAAACTGTTGACCGAGTCGCCCCCGGCATCGACCGTCGAATCGATCCGCAAGGCCAACCAATTGATCGAAGGACAGGCCGCAGCTCCGCACGAACCGGCGCTGGTTGAGCACCGCGAGAGGGCCGAACCGTCTCCCGATGCCGCCTCGGCCGGACCAGGAACGTCGCTCGTTGCCGGTTCCGTGGCGCAATTGTCGAAAGTGGTCGCTCAACATTCCCCCGAGCAGGCGCCGTCGCCGACCGACATCGATGTGATCACGGCCCGCCTGATTGCCGTCATCGCCCATCTGGCGGTCATCGTGGGGCTGGCGCTGGTCGGGCGGCATATTTTTGCCGATCCCGATCTGGGATTCGCCATGGCGACGCTCTACATGCTGCTCCCCTGCACGGCCTTCGACGTCGGCAAGATCAACCACGTGCTTCCGGCGGCATTCGTGGTGTGGGCCATCTTGGCCTATCGCCGGCCGTTCGTTTCCGGCACGCTTTTGGGCCTGGCATGCGCGATGATGTTCTTCCCGATTTTTCTACTGCCGCTCTGGGCGGCGTTTTACGGTCGCAACGGAGGGCTTAGGTTCGGCGCGGCGGTCGGGCTGACGACCGTTCTGATCGTCTCGAGCCTCGTCCTGCTCTCGAACGACTCGCAAACCGTCTGGCGCGAGATGATGGGCTACGTCGACTGGCGCGATTTGCCGTTCTTCGTCGCCGATAACCGAAAAGGGATTTGGGCGGGGATCGACTCGGCCTATCGCATTCCGGTGTTCGTCACTTATCTGGTGATGCTCGTCGCGCTCACCATTTGGCCCCGTCGCAAGAGCCTCGCCCAGGTGATCACGCACTCGGCCGCGATCGTGATCGGCACGCAGTTCTGGTATCCGCAGCAGGGAGGCGTGTACGTCCTGTGGTATCTGCCGCTGCTGCTCCTGGTCCTCTTTCGTCCGCTGATGACCAACCACCTCGCCCCCGAGTTCAAGCCGCTCGACCTGCGCGGTCGATTGGGCCTTCGCGAGCGGAAGCAACCCGAGCTGGCCGGCAGCGCCGCCGGTGGCAGCCCGGCCTTGCCCTGAGTGCCAGCGAAGACGGTGGGTGCCGGGGTCAAAGCGGGAAAACCAGGTTGCACGCTCTCGTCAGACCGATTGCCGCCCAGGTGCGTCACCGGAATTGCGGGATTGTCGAGCGTGGCCCCGTACTGTGATCCGACACGATCGACGATCCTCGCGGCCAACGGGGCCACCGCTCGCGGATCTTGACTGTGACTCGCCGCTCAGGATCGAATGGACGGATTGCAAGTCACGCGACGTCCTGGTTTGCCGCGATGACCCCGGCGCCCGGTCAGAGTGCTCTCGGTGGACACGTTCCGGTCGTGCCGGGTACGCTGGCGATCTCTCCGAAAAACACTCTGGAGGTCATTCGATGGTCGCGAACGTCCTGCGTGGTCTGCTTTCCATCCTGGTCGTCGGACTGGGAACATCCGCTTGCTTTGCCGATCGCCTCGTCGTTGTCGCCGGGGGAGGAACCGGCGGCGATGGCTCGAAGGCGACCGACGCCGAGCTCCACTCACCGTTCGGCGTCGAGTACGACCGCACAGGAAACCTGTTCATTGTCGAGCTCGAAGGGGGGCACGTCCACAAGGTCGATCCGAAGGGAATCTTCACGACGATCGCCGGGAACGGCAAGCGGGACTACGCCGGCGATGGCGGGCCGGCCGCCGGGGCCGTGTTCAACGCCATTCACAACCTGGCCATCACCTCCAATGGCGACGTCTACATTGCCGACACGCTCAATCATCGTGTGCGAAAGATCGACGCGAAGACGGGGATCATCACGACTGTCGCCGGCACGGGGGAGAAGGGTTTCGGCGGCGACGGCGGACCGGCCCTGAAGGGCACCTTCAACGGCGTTTACTGCATCGCTCTGCATCCCAAACACACGGCACTCTACGTGGCCGACCTGGAAAACAAGCGCGTTCGCGCCATCGACATGACGACGGGAAAGATCGACACCGTCGCCGGCAACGGGACAAAGGGAGTTCCGTCCGACGGCAGCGTGGCCCGCGAAGCGCCGCTCGTCGATCCCCGCGCGGTCGCCGCCGATGATGAGGGAAACGTCTACGTCC
>JAGVKR010000165.1 GCA_020050375.1 Planctomycetales bacterium | reverse complement strand
TGTGGTTTGGCTCCTGCGCAGAGGCTGTCTGCTGCCACCCTTACCCTCGGGTGATCGCTTTGACCCCGGCACTCGGCGGCGCCCTCAAGCCTGACTTCCTAAACCTTGGCCGGTTCGGTGCGAATCACCGCCACGCGGTTCTCGGCTTTGCCTCCCCACCGATTCATGAACTGCAGCACCAGCGGGCTGGCGATGTAGATCGTGCTGTACGTGCCGGCGACCGAGCCGATCACCATACAGAAGGCGAAGCCGTGGATCCCTTCTCCCCCCAGAACGTACAGAATCAGCACGGTCAGAAAGACGGTGAAGGCGGTGAGGATCGTTCGGCTCATCGTCTGGTTGACCGTCAGATTGATCATGTCGCGCGTGATGACCGGGTTCTTGCCGCGGATTTCCCGCAGCCGGTCGAAAATCACGATCGTGTCGTTGAGCGAATAACCGACGATCGTCAGGAAAGCGGCGATCATGGCCATATTGATCTTGAAATCGGTGAGGAGCAGCGGCGGCCCGAGGGGCGTCCGCGACAGATACGAGGCGAGCGCCACGCATCCCAGTGAGACGAGCACGTCGTGCGCGAGCGCGATCACCGCCGCCAGCCCGAACACGAAATTGTCGAACCGGAACCAGACGTAAGCCACGATGGCGAACAGGCTGGCGATGACGGCGAACACCGCCGATTGCTTCGTCTCGCTGGCGACCGAGCTCTCGAAACTGGTCGTCTCGTCGAACACGGGCGTGTTCTTCATCGTGTCCTGAATCGAGGTCAGCGCCGCGCGGACATCGTCGGCCGCGACCGTCGGACTGAATTTGGCTTTGAGTGCCGAGTAGAGCCGGACCTGCCCTTCTCGGGCCGACATGCCCCGGCCGGCCGTTCCTTCGAGCGAAAACAGGCTGTCGGGGTCGGGGTATTTCGGCTTGTCCCCGTCCACAACGATCGCCGCCAGTCGTTCGTGCACGTAGCGCGCAAACGTGCCGGTCGCGATGTCGGCGGCTCGCCCTTTGTCGTCGGTGAACGTCAACGCGACCTCGGAACCACCGGCGAATCGCTCCTCCTCGGGCGGCGAGTCGACGGCGAGCCCCTCGTCGGGCTTCTGGGGTTTGGCGGCAATCGGCTGGATCTCGCCGACCGTCACGGTCTTGTGGACCAGCTTACCTGGGAACGTCTCGTTGACTTTCGCCTCGACGGCCTTGGATTCAACCTCTTGGCCCCCTTCGTTCGCCACCCGCAGGCGGAAGTAGGTCCCCTTGGCGATCTGCCCCGAAGAGCTCAGCTCTTCGACGGTGATGTTCTTGTTGAACGTCTGTTCCAGCTTCGCGCGAACTTCGTCGGTGCTCTGAGTCTCGTTGAACTGCATCGTCACCGACGTGCCGCCGGTGAAGTCGATGTCGTAGTTCGCCTGGCCGCGAGCGATGAACGCGACCATCCCTGCCAGAATCAGCACGATCGAGACGGCCGAGGCGATCATCTGCTTGCCGACGTAATCGACGTTCAGCACGCCGATCAGGCTCATCATCTTGAGCTGTTTCGTGACCCGTCCGCGTTCGAGGATGTTCATGATCAGCCGGCTGACGTAGACGGCCGTGTACAGGTTCATCACCAGGCCGATGAACAGCGAGACGGCAAAACCCTTCACGGTTTCGGTGCCGATCATATAGAGGATCACGGCCGTGATCAGTGTCGTGATGTTCGAGTCGAAAATGGCGACGAAGGCCTTGTCGAACCCGTTGTGGATGGCCATCCGCAGGCTCGCCCCGCGCTGCAGCTCTTCGCGGATCCGCTCGTAGATCAGCACGTTGGCGTCGACGGCCATGCCGGCGCTCAGCACGAGCCCGGCCAATCCGGGCAGCGTGAACGCCGCCTTGACGAACGCCATGATCGACACGATGAACAGCAGGTTGAGCAAAAGCGCCAGGTCGGCCACGAGCCCCGCGACAAAGTAATACACGGCCATGAAGATCACGACCGCCGCCGCCGAGACCCACAGCGCCAGCTTCCCCTTCGATTGCACATCGTAACCCAGCGTCGGGCTGATCGTGAATTCGCTGATCGGCGCCTGCTTGATCGGAACGGGCAAGGCGCCGGCGTTCAGCACGGCCACGAGTTTTTCCACTTCCTGGATCGTGAACCGATCGCTTTCGATGATTCCGTCAGCGCCGATCGGTTGTCGGATCGAAGGGGCCGTAAAAACTTCACCATTCAGCATCACCGCCAGCCGCCGCTGCGAGCTGTCTTTGCGGGGCGCGTTGCGGGTCGTCAAATCGTTGAACAGAAACCCGCCGGCCGTGTTGAAGTGAAACCCGACCGCGGGACGGCCGTTGGTGTTGGACGTGACATTGGCCCGACTGAGCAGTTTGCCCGTAATCTGCCGCTTCGGGTCGGGCTCGTTGATGATCAATATTTCCTTGAATCCCGGCCGCTTGCCCGCCATTTGCCGGGTGGCAATATCCGTGTCGTTGTCAAAATCATTGTTCGGGATGTCCCGCCCGTCGGCGTCCTTTTCGGGAGCGATCGGCCGCCACTTGGCGGCAACGGTGTCGTTCGAGCGAACCTCAATCCCCGGGCTGGCCAGCGCTTTCTTGATCAGGTCGGCATGATCGAGCCGATTGGCCACGATCGAGAATTCGAGGCTTCCCAGAAGCGTGATCTGCTGTTTCGTCTGCTCGACAACCGCCGGGTCGGCTCCCGGCAGAATGATTTCAACACGAGAGAGCCCCAGGCGGCGGACGACGATTTCTTTCGTGCCCGACGGGTTGACGCGGCGGGCGACCGCCCCCACCAGCCGATCCATCAGATTTGTGTCGACCGTGATCCCGTCGGAATTGGCTTTCGCCTGATCGACTTCGTACACCAGGTTCGTTCCCCCGGCGAGGTCGATGCCGAAGCTCAGTGCGTCCTTCCAGCGCGACAGGTCGAACGTCGTGCGATTGCGGACTTCGACGGTGTGGTCTTTCGCAAGGACCCACCGGCCCTCGACGCGCTCGATGTCGTTGCCGGCCAGCTCGATCGACGTGAGCTTTTCGCCCGTGTCGGCCTTGACCCATCCGCGCCGTCCGGTTTCGGCGTCTGTCTCTTCCCGCGTTTGTGATTCGGAAACATATTCGCCTTCCGGCGTTTGAAACCCGAGTCGCTCGGTTTGCACGATCTTCGAAGCAAACGGCGCCATGGCCATTAAGACGCTGAACAGCACCCAGCTCAGGCGCGTCGAGAATTCTTTGACTCGCAAGGCCCGGCAAATGCCGATCCCGACGGCAAACGGCGCCACCAGAAACACCAGCAGCCAGGCGATGACGGTGAGATAATCGAGGAACGCGCTCATGGAATTCGATCCTGTGGATGTCTGCCGGCTGAATCAGAGACGCCGCCCGAGCAGATCCAACTCGGGCAGATCACTCGGGCCGAATTGACTCGGGCCGCAAATACGAAAGGCGTTGCGGCTGCTATTTCGCTTCAGCCGCTGCTTCGGCTTCTCCTTCAGCCGAAACAACACGCTGGATACTGCTGCGAATCATACGAATGCGGGTATTGTCGTCGACCTTCAATGTGACTTCCTGTCCGTCCGAAGAGATGTTGGCGATCGTCCCCAGCATCCCACCGATCGTCACGACCCGGTCGTTCTTCTTGAGCGCCGCCAGCATCGATTCACGCGTCGCTTTCTCACGCTGCTGCGGGCGAAACAACACGAAATAAAAGATGACGGCAATCGCCACAAACGGCAGAAACGCCGACAATTCGCTCCCCCCGAATGGCTGGGGCTTCTGCTCGTCCTGGGCCAACAACAATCCGACCGATCGCCAGTCCATACTTGTTTCCGAAAAAATCGCAACAGCTTGCGCCGCCGGACGATCCGACAACTGATCGAGAGAACACCCCGCTGTCGGCCGTATCTTAGAGAGTGTCTTTCCATCGGGCAAGCTGAACCGCCCGAAACTCGGCGCTCCGCTGCTCGCGAATCGCCTGCCGCAGGTCGGCGAGCAGTTTCTGGTAATACGCCAGATTGTGCCACGAGACCAGGATCGGTCCCAGCATCTCATTCACGAGGAACAGGTGCCGCAAATAGGCCCGGCTGAATTGCCGGCAGACCGGGCAACCACATTCCGGATC
>JAGVKR010000404.1 GCA_020050375.1 Planctomycetales bacterium | reverse complement strand
TGGCCGACCGAGACAATTACCTCGTGTTTGCGTACATCGGTTTTGTCCTGTCGCTCAGCCAGGGATTCCTGGTCCGCCGGCTTGTTCCGCGGCTGGGCGAATTCGTTATGGCGGTCGCGGGGACATTGCTGATGACCGCCGGCCTCTTGCTCATCGGTTTCGCGGCCAGTCGCGAATCGACGACACTGCTCTATTGCGTGCTGCCGATTGTGGTGGTCGGATTTTCGGCACTGAACCCCTCGCTGCAATCGCTCTTGTCGCGGCGAACGGCAGCCTCGGAGCAGGGAGGCATCCTGGGCCTGGGGCAGAGTATGTCGGCCTTGGCGCGAATTCTCGGACCGGTGCTGGGACTGACCCTCAACGACGTCGACATCACCTGGCCCTACTGGGCCGCCGCAGGGATCATGGCCTTCGGCGTCGTGCTGACGCTCGGTTTAAGAGACGGAGGATCGAAGATCGAAGATCGAGAATAGAAAATCGAGGATCGCGAGGCAGCTCTTCTCGATTTTCGATCCTCTATTCTCGATCCTCGGCTTCTCTTCCCTCCGCCAGCCTGCCCACCGCAGTCAGCACGCGGGCGATCTCGTCGGCTGTCAGCTCTCCAGCACGGTAGGCGAAGTTCGCCGTGACTTTCTGGTCGCGGTAGAGAATTACGGTGAGCTCGGCGTCCGGGTGCAAGTTCTGGCCGGCGGCCCCCTCGATGGAAGCGGCCGAAATCGTCAGCGGCAGATGGAGCTTTTCTTCGAACGCCAGCGTTTGCACCGCCGGAAGAAGCGCCTTGCTGTCGCGGGCCACGAAGACGCCGAAGCTTCTCAAGCCCTCGGCCCGATGGGCGTCGACCAGCTCGTCGATTCCCTTCAATAGTTTTTTCAATTCGGGAGTCACCTCCCGCACGAGGACCATCACGACGGGCCGGTCGCCGTTGCGGCAGACGTAGCAGACCGATCTGCTCTGGAGCGGCCCGGTGATCGCCCGCACATAGAACGTGGGAACTTTTTCACCCACCTGCAAGCCAGACTTCAGCGCCGGCAGCTTATCGGCGGCCAACAACAGCGAAACGGCACCGGCCAAAACGAGCGCGCCCCATCGTGTTCGCGAGATTCCGCGCATGGCTGAACGACAAGCTCGTCAGGTAGATCAGTACGAGTGTCAAAACGAGATCGCACGCTGGCCCGCGCGTCACAACACATCGACTCAAGGGTATCATGCGATGGCCCCTTTCGTCACGATCTCTTGCGTACGTGTGAAGGTTTCCATCGGCGTGATGCTCCGCGTGAGCCGATTTGAGACGATGCCCCCCCTCAATCCCCCCGCGAAGGGGGGGAAGTCGGCCCACTCCCCGTTCGCGGGGAGGGCTGAGGTGGGGGGGTGAATGCCCCGTTTGAAGCCGCGTGAGGTATTGTCACGGCGACGTTCGCACCAGGACTCCCCCATAGAGCCGCTCCGGACCGGCAGGCGTATCGAGCAGCAAAGCACCATCGGAACCGATTCCCCGGCAGATTCCGCGAATGGCTCGCTCGCCGGCCTGCAGCTCAACGGACTTCCCCGACAGAACACAGCGCGACTGCCAGCGGATCGGCAATTCGGGATCGTCGACAGCCAGGGCGTCGAGATTGTCGGTGAATCGGGCCAGCCACGCCAGCAGCACCTGCGTGACGTCAAACTCCAGGCCGGTCGCGTCGCAGAGCGCGGCGCCGCGCTCCTGAATCTCGATCGGCGCATCGGCCAGCGAATTGTTGACGTTGACTCCCATCCCCAGCACGATCCGCCGCGGAACCGGAGGACGCGCGGGGGGAATCTCGACGAGGATCCCAGCGACCTTTTTGCCCGAGAGCAATACGTCGTTGGGCCATTTGAGCCCGTAGTCAAGATGCGGGGCCAGCCCGACGAGCGCTTCGCAAAGCGCGACGCCGGCCGTCAGAGCCACGCGCGGCCAATGCTCGGTTTTGAGTGACCTCGTGCCGATGCGATCCGGATCGAGCACCAGCGAGAACGTCAGTCCCCCTGTCCCCGACCACCAGCGGTTGCTTCCGCGCCCGCGCCCGGCAGTCTGCTCGTCGGCGAGAACCAGCAATGGCGTGTCGAGCGCTTCGATCGCCGCCAATTGCAGCGCGTGGTCGTTCGTGGACGGAAGCGCCTGATGCCATTCCACGTTCGCGACGAACGAGTCGCGACGCAATCGTTCGAGATCGAGAGACGGTGAAGGCATTGGGTGTCGATCGAATGAACATTCGCCCCAGCGAACGGCGGGCTTAATGCCCGCCGGACTTCTTTTTTGATTCAATCAATCGACACTGCGCCGGACCGGTGGGATGAACCCACCGGCTCGCGGGCCGGAGCTAGCGCTCCAGCCGCAAGAGCAGCTCGCCGGTTTCAACCTGCGTGCCAGGCTTGACGAGCAGCTCAGCGACGCGGCCGTCGGTCTCGGCGTAGAGCGTGGTTTCCATCTTCATCGCCTCCATCGTGGCGAGTTTTTGCCCGCGCGTGACTTTGTCGCCCGCGACGATGGCGACCGTGACGATCAGCCCCGGCATGGGGGCTGCGACCTGCAGCGGATCGCCGGGGTCGGCCTTGGGTCGGGCCGCTTCCTGCGGTTCGAGCGCACGATCGATCACATTCACTTCACGCGGCTGGCCGTTGAGCTCGAAGAACACCGTCCGGTGCCCGTCGGGATGCGGGTCGCTGATCGTGAGAAACTTGATGATCAGCGTCTTCCCTTCCTCGATGTCGACGGCGACTTCGTCCCCCGGCTCGTGCCCGTAAAGGAACGTCGAGGTGGGAAACACGCTGACGTCCGAATACGCCAGCTCGTGCGCGGCAAACTCCTCGAAGACGCGGCCGTAGAGCAGGTGCGAAATGACCTCCTGCCGGGTCGGCGTGCGCTGGAGCTTTTTCTTGAGCAGTTTTTCGGTGGCGGCGAAGTCGGCGGGCGGCAGACTTTCGCCGGGGCGCCCCTTGACCGGCTTGAGGTCGCGGAGAATCCGCTTTTTCACCTTGGGCGGGAACCCGCCGGGGGGCTGCCCCATCCGGCCGGCGATGAGATCGATCACCGATTCGGGATAAGCCAGCTCGCGTGTCGGATCGAGCACATCCTCGGCTTTGAGATTGTTCGCCAGCAGAAACAGCGCCATGTCTCCCACCGATTTTGACGTCGGCGTGACTTTGACGATATCGCCGAACAACTGGTTGACGTCGGCATACGTGCGGCAGACGTCGGCCCAGCGATTGGATAGCCCCAGCGCGGCGGCCTGCTGGTAAAGGTTGGTCGACTGTCCGCCGGGCATTTCGTGCAGGTAGATGTCGACGTCCCCCGCTTTCATGCCGGTCTCGAAAGGGGCATAGAACTCGCGGACTGCCTCCCAGTAGTACGCGAGCGATTTGAGCTTTTCGGTATCGACCCCCGTGCCGCGCGGCGCTTGCCGGAGCGCTTCGACGAGTGAATTCAAGTTGGGTTGCGACGTCAGCCCCGACAGGGGCGCCAGCGCCCCGTCGGCGATATCGAGCCCCACCTCGGCGGCCTTGAGGATCGAAGCCCCCTGAATCCCGCTCATGTCGTGCGTGTGAAAATGAATGGGGATGCCGATTTCCTGCTTGAGAGTTTTGACGAGCAATTCCGCGGCATACGGCTTGCAGAGCCCGGCCATATCTTTGATGGCGAGGATGTGCGCCCCCATCTGCTCCAGCTCTTTGGCCAGGTCGACGTAGTAGCGCAGGTTGTATTTCGGGCGATCGGGGTTGAGGATGTCGCCGGTGTAGCAGATCGCCGCCTCGCAGATGGCGCCGCTTTCGAGCACGGCGTCCATCGCCACCCGCATGTTGGGGACCCAGTTGAGGGCGTCGAAGATGCGGAAAACGTCGATCCCCGCCGCAGCCGCTTCTTTGACGAAGGCCTCGACGACGTTGTCGGGATAGTTCGTATAACCGACGGCATTCGAGGCCCGCAGCAGCATCTGGAAGAGAATGTTCGGGATTCGCTCGCGCATTTGCGCGAGCCTTTGCCAGGGACACTCCTTGAGGAACCGCATCGACGTATCGAACGTGGCCCCCCCCCACATTTCGAGCGAAAACAGTTGCGGGCAGAGCCGGGCGTAGGCGTCGGCGATCCGGAGCATGTCGTACGTCCGCATGCGGGTTGCCAGCAGCGACTGATGCGCGTCGCGAAACGTGGTGTCGGTGACGAGCAGCGGCTTCTGATCGCGAACCCAGCGGCTGAATTTCTCGGCCCCCAGTTCGTGCAGCTTCTGCCGCATTCCGGGGGGGATCGGCTGCGTCCCGTCGACCGTTGGAACAGGAGCCGGCGCCCGGAGCAGCTTCGACGGCTTGGCTTTGATCAACGGGTTGCCGTTGACGATCACGTCGGCGAGAAACGTCAGAAGCTTTGTGGCCCGGTCTTTGCGCCGGACGAACTGGAACAGCGCCGGCGTCTCGTCGAGAAACTTCGTCGTGCAGCCGCCGGTGATGAACGTTTCATGCGTGACGAGGTTGATAAGAAACGGGATATTCGTTTTGACGCCGCGAACGCGAAACTCCTGCAGGCAGCGCTCCATCCGCCGCGCCGCATCGACGAACCGAATCCCCTTGGCGATGACTTTGACAAGCAACGAGTCGTAAAACGGGGTGACGACCGCGCCCGAGAAGGCCGTCCCGGCGTCGAGGCGGATCCCCATTCCGCTCGCCGAGCGGTAGTGCGACATCCGTCCGTAGTCGGGCATGAAGTTGTTCGTGGGGTCTTCCGTCGTGACCCGGCACTGGATGGCATAGCCCCGCGTTTGAATCGCCGACTGGTCCCCCAGCCCGATTTCGGGGTCGCTGAGCGGCAATCCCTGGGCGATCAGGATCTGGCATTTGACGATGTCGAGGCCGGTGACCTCTTCGGTCACCGTGTGCTCGACCTGAATCCGCGGGTTGACCTCGATGAAGTAAAAGTCCCCCTTGTCGGCGTCGACCAGAAACTCGACCGTCCCGGCGTTCTCGTAGCCCACGGCACGGCCAATATCGAGCGCCGCTTCGCAGATCTTCTCGCGCAGGACGCCGTCGAGGTTGGGAGACGGGGCGATTTCGACCACCTTTTGATGGCGGCGCTGCAGCGAGCAGTCGCGCTCGTAGAGATGGACCAGGCCACCATGCTTGTCGCCGAGCAACTGAACCTCGATGTGCCGGGCGCGGGGAATGTATTTCTCGACGAAGACTTCGTTGCTGCCAAACGCCGTCTGCGATTCGCGCTGCGCCTGTTCGAGAGCGCCCGCCAGCTCTTTCGCCGAGAGGACGACGCGCATCCCGCGCCCGCCCCCCCCCTTGGCCGCCTTGAGGATCACCGGGTAGTTGAGCTTTTCGATGCCGCGGCGCGCGTCGTCGAGATGCCGAACGGGCTTGGATGTTCCGGCGAGAATCGGGACTTTGGCGATCCGGGCGATCTCGCGCGCGGCGGTCTTGTCGCCGAGTTGCTTCAGAACCTCGACCCCCGGACCGATGAACGTGATCCCCGCATCGACGCATGCCTGGGCGAGCGCGGGATTCTCCGAAAGGAAACCGTAGCCAGGGTGAATCGCGTCGATTTCATATCGCTTGGCGACGGCAATGATCCCGTCGATCTCGAGATAAGCCCGCAGCGGCTCTCCCGGGCGACCGACCGGATACGCCTCGTCGGCCTTGAAGCGATGGAGCGCGTAGCGATCTTCGTGAGAATAAATGGCGACGGTGCGAATGCCCAATTCGTGGGCCGTGCGAAAAACGCGAATCGCGATTTCGCCCCGATTGGCGACGAGCAGCTTCCGAAACTGAGGCATCCTGATTCGAGATTCCCGAAAAGCGACCTGCAAGCCGGCTCCGCGCTGGACCGGCATCCGCCGAACCGGGTGAGAGCCGGCTCGGACGCCCTAGATTAGCAGTTCAGGAGGCAATCCTCCATCAATCGAAAGAGACCTCAATCGAAAGAGACCTGTGTGCGACGGCGGTGCGTGTCCGTGATCTCGCTCGGCAAAAACCGGAACGCGAAACGGGGGGGGGCTACTTGATTGGAAGGGCATTCGCTATAACCATGCGGAGGCTGGCCGGCGACGCGCGTCGTCGACGGCAAGGCATAGGGCGATGTTTCTCCTGAAGGGTAGCCGGCGACGAGGCCGTCGGACCGGTTCGTTTATGCACGATCAGCTTTCCGAGACGCTCAAGTCCCGCACGTTCATCGGGCTGCTCCTGGCGCAATTCACGGCGACGTTCAACGACCAGGCGATTCACACGGTCGCCGTGTTCTACGCCGTCGATATGCTCGTGCGCTATGCGCACGTCCGCTGGATCGACGAGAAGGCGGTCGTCTCGATCGTCACCGCCTGTTTCATCACGCCATTCCTTTTGTTTTCGCCGTTCGCCGGCACGCTGGGCGACCGGTTCAGCAAGCGATCGGTGATCGTCTTTTGGAAGGTGGCGGAAGTCGGCATGATGGGGCTGGCACTGGTCGGGTTTATCCTGCCGCATCTTGTGCCGTCCGATTCCCCGAGCCTCCCCACGCTGGCGATCTGGAGCGCGGCCCTCGTCATCGCCACGGTTTTTCTAATGGGGGTGCACAGCACGTTTTTCGTGCCGGCCAAGCTCGGAGCCATGCCGGAAATCCTCCACGCTTCTGTCTTGTCCCGTGGGAACGGGATGCTCGAAGGAACAAGCTTCACAGCCCAGATCCTGGGGACCTCCTGCGGAGGCATTCTTTACGCACTGCTTAAAGGAAACGTCACCGCCGGCACGCTGGAGCTCGGTGAGGAATGGAAGATCGGCGCGCTCCTGCTGAGCCTGGCCGTGGTCGGGACGGCAACGGCGCTGCTCATGCAGCGAATCCCCGCCGCCGCGCCCAATACAAAACTTTCCTGGAACTGGTGGCGGCCGCTCCAGCAGAACCTGGGCATTCTCTGGCGGTCGAAACCGCTGACGCTCGCCGTGACCGGAATTGCCTTTTGCGTCTTCATGACGCTGTTCCTGCGGCAAACGTTGTTCTTCCAGGGAGAGCTCAAGAAAGAGCTCGACAGCGGGCGAATTCTGTTGGAGCAATCGCAAGGAGCCACCGAATCGCACCAGCCGACCGGAGTCGACAAGCTGATGGCCGATCTGCTGCCCGAGCGATTGGAAGAGGCGGCACAGGAGCCCGAATTGCGCGTGGCGCTGTTGTTCGCCCTGGTTGGCCTGGGGGTCGGATTGGGAAGCATCGTCGCGGGGTTTGTCTCCGGACACCGGGTCGAACTGGGGCTGGTCCCTCTCGGCGCCACGGCGATCATTCTTTTCACGTTGATTCCGGCACTCGTGCGCCGGGCGCCACTGACGTTTGTCATATGCTTGTTCGGCATCGGAATCGGAGCCGGCTTCTACCTGGTGCCGCTCTATACGCTTCTGCAGCATCGCGCGCCGAAGGAGAGCAAAGGGAACGTCGTCGCCGCCAGCAATTTTTTGAACGTCGTCGGCGGAATTTTCGCGGTGGCCCTCTTTTACCTGCTGAGCTTCACGCTCGATAAGTTTCTGGGCTCGCGTCTGACGGAATTGGCGGTGATCCAGGCTCCCGAGCGGGCCGCGCAATACGTCGAAGAGCTCGAACGACAGATGAACATTCCCCGCGCCTTGTTCTTCACGACCTCGGTCTTAACCGTCGTGGCGACGTGGGTTCTTGTCCGAAAGCTCCCCGACTTCTTCCTCCGGTCGGCCATCTGGTTGCGAGCCTGGGGGCACAACACGCTGCGGACCGTCGGGATCGACAACATGCCCCTCGACGGACCGGTCATCCTCGCCACCAACTGCGATTCGTTCGCCTGCGCCCTCGATCTGATCGCCGCCGTCGATCGGTATCCGCACGTGATTCTCGCCGAGACAACCTCGGGCGAAAGAGCCTCTCCGTCGTTGCGTTCGCTGGCCCAACGGGCGGGTCTGGTGTCACTGGGAAACTCGTCGGGAAAGCTCGAATGGGATCGGGCCCTCGAAACGGGACTTCGCAGCCTCCGCTACGGCGACATGGTGGCGCTGACGGTCGACGGGCTTCGCGACCCGGCACAGGCGTTCCATCTCCTGGCGCAGTGGCGCACGGCGGTTCCGGCGACGATCATTCCGGTGTTTTGCAGCTCCTCTCAAGCGGCCCGTCTTGGCGAAGTTTCGCCGAATCCTCTCAAGCCGTGCGTCGTCTTCGGCGCCCCGCTGACGGATGTCGATCAAATCGAAACCGTGCGCGACGCCATCGCCCGCCTGGCGACAGCCACCGACGATCACGGCTGATCGGCCAACCGCTCCCCTCGAAATATCGGGGGCACGGCATGGTTTGTCAAATTTGATGAAGCACCGCCGGGTGCCGTGCGCCCCGAAATGTCGCCCGTCGCGGTTGGCGATTCCCGTGATCCACAGGGCAGCCTATCAAAGCCCGCACAGTTTCAAAGCCTCCTTTACTCCGCATTCCGAATTCCGAATTCCGAATTCCGAACTTCTTACCCGTCAGATCCCGAACAGCTTCCGCGCGTTGCCACCAAAAATCTGCGCCTCGTGCTCGGCCGGCAGCTTCAGGCTCGTCACGGCATCGGCGATCAGCTTCGGATCAACCCAGCGGCTGTGTTTTTTTTCAAGGGCATGATGGTCACGAAAGGCAATGAGGAGGAAAGTTTTCCGGCATGGCGAATGCCGGTGCGGCGGGGG
>JAGVKR010000325.1 GCA_020050375.1 Planctomycetales bacterium | reverse complement strand
GCCGGACGCCTACGAGCGGCTGGTCGACGAGTTACTTGCTTCTCCCGCCTATGGCGAGCGCTGGGCGCGGCATTGGCTCGATGTCGCCGGCTACGCCGACAGCGACGGTTACAGCGAGCAGGACCCGGAACGCAAATGGGCCTGGAAGTATCGCGACTACGTGGTCCGCGCCTTCAACAACGACAAGCCGTGGAATGATTTCGTCGTCGAGCAGCTCGCCGGCGATGAGTTGCTCACTCCTCCCTATATCAACCTTTCCCCCGTCCAGGCCGACCGCCTGATTGCCACGGGTTTTTTGCGGATGGGACCGGACGGCACGAGCGGGTCGACCCCCGACCCAAACGTGGCCCGCAACGACGTGATTGCCGAGACGATCAAGATCGTTTCGACGTCGCTTCTCGGATTGACGGTGGGATGCGCCCAGTGTCATCAACATCGATACGATCCAATCGCTCACGCCGACTACTATCGGATGCGCGCGTTGTTTGAGCCGGCCTACGACTGGAAGAACTGGCGGGCTCCCGACGCGCGGCTCGTCTCGCTCTGGTCCGATGACGTTCGCAAGCAGGCGGCCGAAGTCGAACAGGAACTGAAGGAGCTCGCAGACAAGCGCACCGCCGAGCTCGACGGCATCGTTGCCGAGACGTTCGAGCGAGAGCTGGCCAAGCTGCCGGAAGAAATCCAGCCTATGGCCAAGGCCGTACGCGAGACTCCGGCCGACAAGTGGAGCAAGGATCAGCAGAAGCTGATCAAGGACTATCCGTTTCTCAACGTCGATCGCGGGTCGGTCTATTTGTATCTTCCCGACCGACTGACCGGTCACAACAAAAAATGGGACGAGCTCACCGAAACGGTCCGCAAAAAGCGTCCGGCGGATGACTTTGTGCAGTGCCTCACCGAGATTCCGGGACAGGTTCCCACTACAAAATTGTTTTCGCGGGGGGATCTCAACCAACCGCGACAGGAAGTTGCGCCCGGCGAGTTGGCCGTCCTGAATTCGTCGGGGCTGTCGATTCCTCTCGACGATGAGCATATTCCCACGACCGGCCGCCGCCTCGCGTATGCCCGCTATCTCACGAACGGCAAACATCCGCTCGTGGCGCGGGTGATCGTCAACCGCTTCTGGCTCCATCATTTCGGCCGCGGGCTGGTCGCGACCCCGGCTGACTTCGGCGTTCTTGGCGAACGACCGACTCATCCCGAATTGCTCGACTGGCTGGCCGCCGACTTCATGCGCGGCGGCTGGACGCTCAAACGGCTCCAGCGGATGCTGGTCACCTCAACCGCGTATCGCCAGTCTTCACTTCGCCGTGATGAGCTCGACGGCATTGACCCCGACAATCGCCTGCTGGGGCGGATGCCGGTTCGACGGTTGGAAGCCGAGACTCTCCGTGACGCGTTGCTCGCCCTCAACGGCAGGCTGACCCCAACCCTCTACGGAGCGCCGGCGCCGATCGCTCCCGATGAAGTCGGGCAGGTCGTGGTTGCGGTCGACACGCGCGACTCCGCCGGTCGCCCCACGGGTAAGGTCGTGCCGCTCGGAGACATTGAGTTCCGCCGCAGCCTGTATGTGACCGTGCGGCGTTCGATGCCGCTGGGAATGCTCGAGCCGTTCGATGCGCCGCTGATGACTCCCAATTGCGAACAGCGGACTGCGTCGACCGTCGCTCCGCAGTCGCTGCTCATGATGAACAGCCCTTTCGTGATCGATCAGGCGGCCGCTCTGGCGGGCCGAATCGTGCGTGAAGCGGGACCGGAAGTCGTGGCCCAATTCCGCCATGCCTGGCGGCTCGTGTACGGCCGCGCTCCGACGGAAAGCGAATTGCTAGCCGGCGTCGCGTTCCTCAACGAGCAAGCCGCCGCAATTCAATCAGCGATCTCAGCAGACCCGAAGGGTTCGCCGCCCGATGCCCCCCTTTCAGCGTTGGCCCATTTGTGCCAGGCGCTGCTGAGTTCCAATGGATTTCTGTACGTTGATTGATGCTTGAACATGAAATCTGAGACGCCCTCGATGTCGCATTTTACTCGCCGGCACTTTCTGACTCAGCAGGCGTTTGGGCTGGGTGGCGTTGCGCTGTCGTGGTTATTGAACCAGGACGGGGTGCTGGCTGCTCCTGCAAAGCCCGATCTCGAACGCCCGACATTTGATCTCAAACCCAAGCTTCCGGCGCATCCGCCGCAGGCGACGGCCATGATCTCGATGTTCATGCAGGGGGGGCCGAGCCACATCGACTTGTTCGATCCCAAGCCCGAGCTCAGCAAGCGGCACCTGCAGAATTTCAGCGGCGAGATTCAGTACGACAACGCCGCCGAGGCGAGCGCCAAGCTGTTCGGCTCTCCCTGGAAGTTTGCCCAGCACGGCCAGTGCGGCATGGAGCTCAGCGAGCTATTGCCTTACCTGGCGCAGGTCGCCGACGACGTTTGCCTCATTCGCTCGATGCGGACGGGAGTCAACAACCACGGTCAGTCGATCGACGCGCTCAATACCGGCAATATCAGCCGCGGTCGCCCTTCGCTCGGCTCGTGGCTCACCTATGGGCTTGGCTCCGAAAGCCAAAACCTGCCGGCGTTTCTGGTCCTCACCGATCCCGGCGGATTGCCGGTGCTGGGGGTCGAGAATTGGCAGAACGGCTGGCTGCCGTCACTCTACCAGGGAACGGTCGTCCGCCCGCAGGAACCGCGAATCCTGAATCTCGATCCTCCGCCAAATCTGCGCGGCGCCAAACAAGATCGGCTGCTGTCGTATCTCCGCGAGATCAATCGCGAGCACCTCGACCGCCATCCGCGCGAGCACGATCTCTCGGCGCGGATCCAAAGCTACGAACTGGCTGCCCGCATGCAGGTGGCCGCCAAAGAGGCGCTCGACATTTCGCAGGAGAGCGAGGCGATCCACAAGCTGTACGGTATCGACGATCCCGTCACGCGCGACTACGGCACGCGCTGCCTGATCGCCCGCCGGCTGGTCGAGCGCGGCGTGCGGTTCGTTCAGCTCTTCACCGGCAACCAGACGTGGGACCACCACGGCGGAATCGAAAAGGGACTTCCCGACGTCTGCCGCAAGACCGATCAGCCCGCCGCAGCGCTCATCAAAGACCTCAAGCAGATCGGACTGCTGGACAGCACGCTCGTCCATTGGGGGGGCGAGATGGGCCGTCTGCCGGTCATTCAAAACGAAAAAAACATCGGCCGCGATCACAACACCAAGGGCTTCAGCATGTGGCTCGCCGGCGGCGGGATCAAGGGGGGTTGCATCCACGGCGAGACAGACGAGCTCGGTCACCAGGCGGTGAAAGACGTGGTCAACCACTACGACTACCACGCCACGCTGATGCACCTGTTCGGTCTCGACCCACAGCAACTCTCATTCCAGCGCCCCACTGGCCCGGGATCGCTGCTCGATGGACAACCGGGGAAGGTCGTGAGCGCAATTCTCGAACGGCCGCCGCAGATGGCGTAAGTGGAACCGGCGTACCGTGACGGGTACACTGGTGAGCTTCGAGAGGAATGCCGCCGTTCGGGAAGCGGTGGCGCGGTACATCCTGTTCCATCGCAGACCAGCACGCTAGGACCGACTCTATGAATGCCGCTCCCCGGAAGCCGATCGACTACGGCATGTTCATCATGCCGTTCCATCCTCCCGCCAAGCCCATCGCTCAAACTTACGACGAAGACCTCGAGTTGATTGTCCTCGCCGAGAAGTTGGGATTCAGCGAGTTCTGGATCGGCGAGCACCACACGATGAAGTATGAGAACATCGTGATGCCCGAGATGTTCATCGCGCGGGCGCTGGGAGAAACCAAAACAATCCGCATGGGGCCGGCGCCCGCCTGCCTCAATCAGCACCATCCCGCGAATGTCGCCAGCCGGTTGGCGTCGCTCGACCACCTGTCGAAGGGTCGATTGAATTTGTGCTTCGGGGCCGGGTCGGTCACCGCCGATCAGGAGCTGTACGGCGCCGATCCCAAAAACGGGGCCGCGATGGTTGAGGAATCGCTCGACATGATCCTCAAGCTCTGGGCTTCGGAGCCTCCCTACGAAATGGCGGGAAAGTTCTGGAACATCTCGCTCAAGAAGACGGTCGATGCCGAAACGGGGATCGGGTTCATCCACAAGCCGTACCAGCTTCCACACCCGCCGATCGCGCTCCCGGGGATGAGCCGCAATTCGTCGACGATGAAGCTCGCCGGCGCCCGCGGCTATCAGCCGTTTGCCCACTGCCTGATCGCGGGCAATGTGCTCGCCGATTTGTGGAAAACTTACGCCGACGCGGCCCATGCTGCGGGCCGCGAGCCAAACCGGGGGGATTACAAGATCGCCCGATCGATCTTTCTAGATCGGAAGAG
>JAGVKR010000364.1 GCA_020050375.1 Planctomycetales bacterium | reverse complement strand
TGCTGTTCGGAGATTAAATCGTGTGCGGAGTCGTCGACCGGGTCGGGCTGACGACCGTCACGCTCGACTTTGGCGGCAAGGAGCAGTGGACCCTCGACCACGAGCAGCCCGTCGATCTGGTTCGCGTGGTCGCATCGGACGTCGACGTGTCTTTCACCGTGGACGGCTGGCCGGCGGCTTTCTGGAAGAGCATCGGCGAGGGGCGATTGCTGGTGACGACACTGGGCGCCCGCGGTTGGCTGCGTCGGCCGACCTCGGCCGAAAAGCTTCGTCCGGACAACGAGCTGGCGAAACGAGTCGATTCGGAAGGCGAGCCCAATCCCGATCTGGCGGCATTCCTCCTGCAGGATCCGATGGTGAAAACCGCGCTGGATTTTTTCAAGCCGCGTCGCGAACCGCTCCTGCCGGCGGCCGTGCTCGAACCGCTCGTTCAGGAATACGTCGGTTATTCGATTCCGTCGCGCTGGCTGGTCGTGAGCCTGCTGATCGGTTTCGCCGGTTTGCTGGCAGGATTGGGGACCTGGCTGTTGCGGATCGGGCGTCTGGAGTGGATGGGAGTGATCGGCCCTGGACTGGCGATCGCCGTGAGCGCCGGGCTGGTGATGGCGGGCTGGCTGCAGCGAGCGGCGGTGTCGCCGGCCGTCGCCAAGCTGCAATTCACACAGATCGAGTCCGGAACGGACGAAGTGCGAACCGAGGGATTTGCCGGTCTGTATTCGCCTGAACCCGGGATCGCGACGATCGAGGTCGCGCGCGGCGGAATCCTGGTGCCGGATATGACCGGCCTGAGGGGAACGACGCGGCGCATGGTCTGGAGCGACGTCGACGCCTGGCGGTGGGAAAACCTGCCGGAGACGGCCGGGTTGCGCGGCGCCCCCTTCCTGGAAACGCACCAGACGGCGGAACGCGTCGAGGTCCGCGCCACGTTCGGACCCGAAGGGTTGATCGGTCGACTCGAGGGGGGCGAGGGCCGCAAACCGTCGGACGCCATCATCGCTACGAACGACGGCCGGATCGGGGTCGAGTTTCAATCCGACGGAAGTTTCGTGGCCCGGGCGGCGAATGTGTTCTCGAAGGAGCAGTTCCTGTCGGCCAGCTTATTGAGCGACGAGCAAAATCGCCGACGGCGGGTGCTGCAACGTTTGCTGGCCGACCCGCAGCGCATGGACTATCCCGCAACCCCGCAATTGCTGTTCTGGACCGATCCCTGGGATACGGGGTTCCGATTTGGCGAAGATCGTCGCTCGTACGGCGCTGCGCTGGTCGCCGCCCCGCTCATTCTGAATCGCCCTCCTGCCGAGACCCAGGTCCTTTTGCCCGCGCCGTTCCTTCCCTTCAAGTCGGCTCCGGGCCCCGACGGAACCGTGGGCTCGAGCCTGTACGATCACAATACCCGCGAGTGGCTGCCGAAAACCATCCCGGCCATGACCTGGCTGAAGTTTCGGATTCCCCGTGTTTTGATGCCGGTCGAGGCGCAGCGGGCGCGACTCACCGTGCAGGTGGGAGGCCCGATCGGCAAGCTGGAAATTGCCGGACACCGCGAAAAGTCGCCGGTCGCCATCAAGACCTGGGCCAGTCCGGTGGGCAGGCTGACCGTCGACATCGAAGAGGCCGATCTTTTGCCCATAACGGCCGACGGCGAAGTGCTGCTGCGCGTCTCGGGGGGCGATTCGGAGCAGGTTGACCCGGACGTCATCACGGAGAAGCTGCTTCCCTGGCATATTGAGTCGCTGGCCCTCGAATTGCAGGTGAAAACCGTCGCTCTTCCGGGGGCCGACACGGCCGCGAGCGTCGGGGAATGACCTGGCCCGGCACATCCATTGAGACATCGATTGAGATACGAAGCGAACACGTCGAGAACCGAATCGTGCAGAAAGGATCACGGGGGATGAGCTCCGATAAACCGGCGGTCGTGATCGAGCGCCTGACCAAGCGGTACGGAAGCTTCACAGCGCTCGATGAGCTGACGCTCAGCATTCCTGCCGGCCGGATTCTGGGGTTGATCGGCCCGAACGGCGCCGGCAAAACGACGGCGATCAAAATTCTGGTGGGTCTTTCGCGCCCCACGAGCGGCTCGGCGCGGATCGGCGACGCGGATTGCGTCACCGATGCCCGTCGGATCAAGCAACTGGTGGGCTACATGCCCGACAAGTTCGGCTCGTACGACAATATGCGCGTTCGCGAGTATCTCGATTTTTTCGGGGCGGCCTTCGGGATCCCGCGGCGGGAGCGCATCAGGCGCATCGACGAGGTCATGGAAACGACCAATACCGCCCGGATGAAGGACAAGTTTGTCGAGAGCTTGAGTCACGGAATGCAGCAGCGCGTGGGCATCGCACGGACCATGCTGCACGATCCGCAGATGCTCATTCTCGACGAGCCCGCCAACGGGCTCGATCCGCAGGCCCGCATCGAAATGCGCGACCTGCTGATTCGCCTGGCGCAGCTCGGCAAGACGCTGCTCGTCACCAGCCACATTTTGCCGGAGCTGTCGCGGATCTGCGATCGCGTGGCGATCATGACCCACGGCAAGCTTCGCGCGTTCGGGACGGTCGAGGAGATCGGCCGCCAGGTGAGCCAGCAGCGAACGATTGAAGTTCAACTGATCGTCCCAGACCAGATCTCCTCGGCCGCCACGGCCCTCCGGCGGGTTTTGGGCGCCGATGCCGACGTCGTCGAATCGCCGACCGAAGCGATGGTCCGGTTTCGAACCGCGCGTTCCGAGGATGGCCTGGGCGACCTGCTCGCCGAACTGGTCCGCCAGGGAATCCGCGTGTCGCAATTCCGCGAGGTGCAGACCGACCTGGAAGAAGCCTTCATGTCGTTCGCCCGCGAGACGGC
>JAGVKR010000367.1 GCA_020050375.1 Planctomycetales bacterium | reverse complement strand
CTCGGTCCGCTCATGCGTGTCGTCGCACGATTCCATCTCGAACTCATACCAGCGGCAAGCAGTGCTCAGCACGCCGCCGTGGATCTTTTCCGCTGGAAAGTGCTCGGGCGTCGGCTCGAGCCGGCCGATGGCCGCTCGCGCCAAAAGAAGCACGTCGTCCACGACATGAAACACGCCGCACGGCTCGACTTTCAGGTTCTGATACGTGTGCGACGAGCGAAACGGGCGCAAGCGGAGCCGCGTCATCGACTCGTCGACGATCGGCCCCATCGGCGCGACGTTGAGCGTCCCCTGCCGATCAAGCGTGGTGACAATGCCTTCGAGGATCATGGTGCGCGCATTGTAGCGGCGTCCTGACGTGAAGACATGCTCGCAGAGCTCGGGCCGGCACGGCCCGTCTCTCTTGAACTCTTCAACTCTGTAACGCTTCAACTTCGGCTACCGCTGCACCCCGACATAGAAGGCGAAGATGTTCTTCGTGTCGAACGGTTCCTGCAGAATCGGGAAGCCGAGATCGAGAGCGATGGGGAGCGGGCCCATGGCGGGGATCGTGAGTCGCACGCCGCCGCCGACCGTCAAACGGAACTTGTCGAGCGACACCTGGTCCTGAACCGTGCCCATGTCAGTGAAGGAGACGAGCTGGATGGTGTCGTCGGCGGTGACGGGAAGCATGTATTCGAGCGTCCCCAGGGCCTGAAATTGACCGCCGGTGCGGACGCCATTCTCACGCGGCGTGACGCCGTAGAACGCGAACCCGCGGAAGCTCTGGAAACCCCCGGCAAAGAACTTCTCGAAGATCGGCGCGCCGGTGTCCATCCAGCCCACCTGGCCGATGGTCGAGATGATGTGCCGGTTCCCTCCGTCGGGCCGCTCTTTGAGAGTGAAGAACTGTCGGGCGTCCAGCTCGGCCCGGGGATAGACGAAGTTCGCAATCCCCTGCTCGTAGGAGACTTCGAGATAGTGTCCCTTTCCGGGAATGAATGCGCTGTCGCGCGTATCGTGGACCAGGCTGCCCCGGACGGTCGAGAGGAAGTTCGATCCGAGGACTTCTTGCAGACTCTGCGGCGTCGGGACCCCCGGGTTGGAGATGACCACGTCCTCGATGCGAACCGCGAGCGACCCCGAGAAGACCGGCGTGAATTGCCGGCCGACGGTGATTCGTCCGCCGGTCCGCTGCTCGGTCCAGTTCGGGAAGAAGCGCTTGTAGTAGAAGCCGCTCGTTCCGAGGCTGACGTTCTGCTCGAGGAAGTAGGGATCGCGCCAACTGATGAGGTAGCGGCTGAGCTGATTGCCGGGGGTCGCCTCGATGCGGAACTGCTGTCCGCCGCCGCGCCAGGCCTGGCCGCTCATGATGTCGGCGACGCTGGAAGGGGGACGGAAGAGGTCGAAGTTGTTTTCTTCGAGAACGATGTTCCCGACGAGACCGGCGTTGCTGTTGACTCCCACGCCGAACATGAGGCGGCCCGTCTGCGTCTCGCTGACGTTGACGTCGTAATCGAGATAGCCGGGGGCCTGTTCCTCGAAGGGGGGCAGGCTGTCAGACCCCGGATAGGGCTGAGCGCCGAAGGGAGGCGGATCGAAGTTGCGCCCGCTCGGCGCCCCTTGGGCCAATTCGGCGTCCTGTCCGCGGACGAAGGTGTTTTCGTCGTACTTCTTGATCGGTTCGGGGGCCTTGACGTTGATCCGAGGGCCGTCGGGGGCGCCGGGCAGTTTCCCGGCGAACACCTGCGAGTTGCTGAGCGCTTGCTCGCTCTTTTTGATCTTTTCCTTGCTGGCCAGTTCGCCGGGGCGGAAACGGAGTCGCGTCAGCACGACCGCCTCTTTGGTGTGCGGATGCTCGCCGTTGATGTGAACGTTGACCCGCCCGACGCGATACGGGCGGTCTTCGTTGATCTGGTAGACGAGGTCGATGAAGCCCGACGTTTCCTGATGCTGGATGATCGGTTCGACGCGGGCAAAGAGCCGCCCCAGCTCGCCATATTGCGCCGACATCTTATCGACATCGGCCGTCATGAACCGCTCCGTGAAATACGCGCCGGCAACCTGCTTGACGTCGGCCCGCAGCTTCTCTTCGGGAATCACGCGATTGCCGACGTACCGGATCTGTCGGACCTTGAAACGAACTCCCTCCTCGATCTGGTATTCGAGCGTCACGCGGGCTTTGTCTTCGGAGACCCCCTGCTTGGGAGTGACCTTCACGTCGAAGTAGCCCAGGCTGTGGTAATATTGCTTGAGCGAGCCGACATCTTCGGGAATGGTGGTCGGGTCGAATTTGCCCCCGAACACCCACAGGAGGCGGGTCTTGGTTTTGACCTGCGTCTTGAGGACCCCGGCCGAAATCTCCTTATTGCCGGTGAACTTGATCGTGTCGACGTGAACTTTGGGGCCTTCGTTGATGTCGAACAGCACCTCGCGATCGTCGGGAGACTCTCCCTTTTCGAGCTTCACCTTGGCGTGGATGAAGCCCTTTTCGTGGTAATGGCTCTCGATCCGGCGGGCCGATTCTTTGTTGGCCCCGACGTCGAAGGCGCCCCCCTCCTTGAGGCCCGTCAGGTCGCCGAGCTCCTTTTCCTTGATCTTTTTATTTCCCTTGTAGCCGACCTTCTTCAGAACGGGGCGTTCGACGACTTTGAAGACGAGCACCGGTCCATCATTCGTCTGGGCCATCCGCGGCTCGACCTGAAAGAACCAGCGCGTGCCGTGCAGGGCACGAACGTCGTCCTTGATCAGTTTCGCATCGGGCGGCCGTCCGGGACGGGTTTTGACCTTCTTCAGAATTTCCTCGGTGGAGATCGTCTTATTGCCTTCGACGATGACTCCTGCCAGAGGTTCCTTCACGCTGGCAATCTCGGGGTCGGGCTCGGTCAGTCGGCCGCGACGCGGGGGCGTACTCGGGGTTGGCAGCGGACCGGGCATTTCTTCGTCCGTCGCCGACGTCGGAGTGATTGTATCCTTGATTTTACGCCCCAAGCGCTTCGAATTCGCCGGACGAAACCCGGTCGCGGGCTCGTCCGCTCGGAGCAATCGACCGGCGGAATTGTCACACACCACAAGCGTGGCCAGCGACAGGACGATCGCGAGGATCGTCGCCGTTCCGGGAACGCCGCTGCCTCGGCTGGGGGGCCGGACACCGATCATGGTGAGCAAGTCCAAGGGAGAATTGAGCCTGGAGAGGCGGGTCGCGAGATGAATTTGACCCGGCCCACGGGGGGCATGGGGGGCGTAGAGATAACCGAACGGCCCCGATCAGGCAAGATGACTTTGCAACCGCATAAAACTGCGAGATTTGCGCAGTTTGACGGTGCGCCGCGAGCATGGCGCGGCGCGACTGTTTAGCATTTTTCAGGCGCGAAGAGGGCCGGCTTGCTGCAAGCGGCTGCTGAAACGGTCGCGCGGCGTTTTGTTCAGTGCGTGGCAGCCCCTGCTATTCCTTTTCGCGCGCCACTATGCGAGCGTTTCACCGATCTTGTAAATTGCCGCCGTATCGAGCACTTGATTGTT
>JAGVKR010000243.1 GCA_020050375.1 Planctomycetales bacterium | reverse complement strand
TGCAACTCGGCGCCGGCGACGTGATTGTCGTGCCGCACGTTCTCGCCGATGCCATTCTTGTACGGCTCGAAACGACGGCGACTGATGATTCAGAACCACAAGCGCCATGAGCATTAACGGCAATTCTCAGGCAGAAGCGCCTATTGCCTCGTTAGGGCGAATCGGATACGATGCCAAAGTTGTCGGGTCCTTCTGGCGAAGGCGCCGTGACGCCAGACGCTTCCTCAAATTCCACCGCTCGATTCAGTGAGTTCCTATGATCTTTCGCACACCTTCGCGAGCCGCCTGCACGTTGAGCGTTGCCATGGTCATGCTGGTGGCGACGACCCTTCTGGCCGAACAGTTGGGGTCGCTGTCGGGGCCCCAGTCGGCGAACATCGCCAAGCGCGTCTGCGAGATGATCGAGGCCAATCACATCAGCCACAAGCCGATCGACGACTCGACGTCGACGAAGCTGTTCGACGAATTCATCAAGCAGCTCGATCCGCAAAAGCTGTATTTTCAGCAGTCGGACATCGATCAATACAGCAAATATCGCCTCGAGCTGGACGACCTCATCAAGGCCGGCAATCTTGATTTCGCGATCAACATTTTCGAGACCCATCGCAACCGTTTGAAAGAGCGGATGGACGTTGCTCACAAGCTGATCGATGCCGACCATGATTTCACGATCAAAGAATCGCTCGAAATCGATCCCAAAGATCTCCCCTGGGCGAAAACGACCGACGAACTGAACGAGCGGTGGCGCAAGCGGATCAAGTACGATTTGCTGATGATGAAGCTCGAAAAGACGGCGGAACTGGCCGACGCCAAACCGCAGCCGAACCCCGGCGGCGATTTGCCCGTCGCAACCAAACCGGCAGTCACCGAGTCATCCAAAGGCAAGCCGGTCGAGCAGGATCCGAAGAAACGCCTCCACAAGCGCTACAAGACGATCTACGACGCGCTCAGCAAGACCGAGCCGGACGAAGTCGTCGAAATGTATCTGACGGCGCTCTGCATGACGTTCGATCCGCATTCGAGCTACATGTCTCCCCGCTCGATGCGCGAGTTCGCGATCACGATGGGGCTCAAGCTCGAAGGGATCGGTGCGGCATTGCAGATGGACGACGGTTACACCGTCGTCAAGACGATCGTTCCCGGGGGCGCGGCCGCCGCCGATGGTCGGCTGAAGGTCAACGACAAGATCATCGCGGTGGGCAACGGCAACGCCGAGTTCGTCGACGTCGTCGAGATGAAGTTGAGCAAGGTTGTCGACATGATCCGCGGGAAGGCCGGCACCAAGGTTCGTCTCAAGGTGATGGCCGGCGATACGGGCGACGTCAAGGTCTATGAGTTGACGCGAAAGCAGGTCGAGCTCAAGTCGGCCGAGGTGAAGGGAGAGATCATCGACACGGGCTCGCGCCTGGCGGGGACGAAATCCCGGATCGGCGTCATTCACATTCCGTCGTTTTATCGCGATTTCCAGGGGGCCGACAACGGAGAAGACGAATTCAAGAGCACGGCCCGCGACGTCAAGAAAGTCTTGCGCGATTTCGAGGTCAAGGGAGGCGTTGACGCTGTGGTCGTCGATTTGCGGACTAACGGCGGCGGCTCGCTGATTGAAGCGATCGAAGTTTCGGGGTTGTTCATCGACGAAGGCCCGGTCGTGCAGGTCAAAGATCAGGTCGGCAAGATCAAGTCGCTCCCCGATGACGAACCGGGCGTCGACTGCAACAAGCCGCTGATCGTCATCACCAATCGCCTCTCCGCATCGGCGTCTGAGATTTTCGCCGGGGTGATCCGCGACTACGGTCGGGGCCTGATCGTCGGCGACCGCACGACGCACGGCAAGGGAACGGTTCAGAACGTCACCAACGTCGGCAAGCAGATCGTGCAGCTCTTCAAGCCGCAGGAGCTTGGCGCGCTGAAGCTGACGATTCAGCAGTTTTACCGCGTCAACGGCGACAGCACGCAGAACCTGGGGGTTCCCTCGCACGTCGCTCTTCCCTCGCTGATGGACAACATGGATCTGGGCGAGCAGTTCCTCGACAATGCCATGCCCTTCGAGCACATCGATCCGGCGAAGCATCGCCAGTTGTCGATGGTGACGGCTGAAATGCTGCCGGCGATCCGCGAATCGAGCCGCAAGCGTGTCACCAGCAACCCCGATTTCCAGAAGACCGAGAAGGATATCGAGAAGTATCTGGCCCGCAAGCAGCGAAAGTCGGTGTCGCTGAACGAAGAAGAGTTGCGGAAGGAGCGGGTCGAGGAAGAGCAGAAGGCGCGCGACAAGGCCGACAACGCCGACGACATGACTGAAGGCCCGATTTTCCCCGACAACAGCTACAACAACGAAATCCTCTCGATCACGCTCGACTACCTGACGCAGTTGCAGGGCGCCCGGACGGCAAAGAAGTAGCCATCCCCAGTCAAAATGAGACAGGCGAACGCGTGCTACGTCAGCAGGTCTCCGATCGGAGTTCCCGGGCAGATCGCGATCGGGCGGCCCTGGCTGTCGTGGAACACCGTTTCCGGCGCGATTCCCAGGCAGTGGTAGGCTGTCGCCAACAGGTCGACCGGAGCCGTGGCGTTCGAGGCGGGGTAAGCGGCGTGCCGATCCGACGCGCCGTAGACGACGCCTCCTTTGATTCCTCCCCCGGCCAGCACCGTCGTGAAGCAATTCGGCCAGTGATCGCGGCCGTCTTTTCCGGCCCCGGCATCGCTGTTCCGCTGCCCGATCTTTGGCGTGCGACCGAATTCGCCCGTCCAAATCACCAGGGTCTCATCCAGCAGCCCGCGCGCGTCGAGATCGTCCAGCAGTGTCGAAAACGCCAGGTCGGCGGCAGGCATCAGCCGTTCTTTCAGGTCGATGAAATTCCGGCTGTGCGTATCCCAGTAGACGCTCACGTTTTTGATGCCGTCGTTCGGCCAGAAGACGGTGACCAGCGGCACACCCCGCTCAACCAGCCGGCGGGCCTGCAGCACCGATTGGCCGTGCGGATTGAGTCCGTACCGTTCGCGAATGGCGCGGGGCTCGGCTTCGAGATCGAAGGCCCCTTTTCCGACCGCCGAGTGAATCAGATCGAACGATCGGCGGTAGTTGCGGTCCATCGCCGCCAAAGCGGGGCTTTCGGCCTGGGTCCGAATCTGGCGATCGACTTCGCTCAGGAGCAGGCGGCGGTCGTCCAGTCTTCGGGCGGAAATCTCGCCGGGTAAGTCGAAGTCCCCGATCCGATAAGTGGATTCGTTGGGGTTGGCATCGATCGTCAGGGGATCGAACGCCTGACCGAGCCAGCCGGCGAACTGCCCGCGGCTTTGCTCGACGAACCGCGGAACGTCGCCGGGCAGTTTGGGGCGCATGGAGACGAACGGGGGCAGCGGGTCGGTCCCGCGCCCGAGTTTGGCCAGGACCGAGCCGATGTGCGGCCAATCGGTGTATTTCGTTCCCCCCGGAAGAGGGGGCATGCCGGTCAGAAGAAAATGCGTGGCGACGGTGTGGTCGACGTTGTTGTGAGTCATCGACCGCACGATCGCGAGCTGGTCGGTCCGCTGGGACAACAAGGGAAAGTGCTCGCAAATCCGCGTGTCGGGAACTTTCGTGTCAATCGGCTGAAACGGCCCGCGGACCTCGGC
>JAGVKR010000529.1 GCA_020050375.1 Planctomycetales bacterium | reverse complement strand
GGACGAGCTGCCGCGGATTCCGCCGCACGAGCCGGCCGATGCGCTGAAAACGTTTCAAACGCTTCCCGGTTTCCGCATCGAGCAGGTGGCCGCCGAGCCGCTCGTGCATTCTCCGGTCGCGATCTCGTTCGACGCCGCCGGGCGCATGTACGTTGTCGAGATGATCGACTATTCCGAGCAGGACAAGGAATTCCTCGGATCGGTCAGGTTGCTCGAAGATACCGATGGCGACGGCAAGTTCGACAAGAGCACCCTCTTTGCCGACAAGCTTTCGTGGCCGACAGCGATCACCTGCTTCGACGGCGGCGTGTTCGTCGGAGCCGCACCGGACATCTACTACCTCAAAGACACCGACGGCGACGGCAAGGCCGATATCCGCAAGACAGTCTTCACCGGCTTCGGCCGCAGCAACGTCCAGGGATTGTTCAACAGCTTTCATTGGGGGCTCGACAATCGCATCCACGGCGCAACCAGCACGTCGGGGGCGCAGGAAAAGCGTCCCGATATGCCCGACGCACCTGCTGTCAATCTGAACGGCCGCGATTTTGCGTTCGATCCTCGTACGCTGGAGCTCAAGGCGACGAGCGGCGGCGCACAGCACGGCATGAGCTTCGACGACTGGGGCCGCAAGTTCCTCAGTTCCAACAGCGACCACATCCAGCTCGCGATGTACGAAGACCGCTACATCGCCCGCAATCCGTATCTGGCGGTCCCCGGCCCGCGCGTCAGTATCGCTGCTGATGGCCCCCAGGCGGAAGTTTTTCGGATCAGCCCGGTGGAGCCCTGGCGCATCGTTCGCACCCGGCTGCGCATGTCGGGCGCCGTCCCGGGAGTCGTCGAGGGGGGAGGCCGCGCTGCCGGCTACTTCACCGGCGCGACCGGCGTCACGATCTATCGCGGGAATGCGTGGCCCGAAGAATTTCGCGGCCAGGCGTTCGTCGGCGACGTGGGAAGCAACATCGTCCACCGCAAGATTCTCGAAGAGGACGGTGTCGGCCTGATCGCCCGCCGAGCCGACGAGAAGAAAGAGTTCGTCGCGTCGACCGATATCTGGTTCCGACCTGCGCAGTTCGCCAACGCCCCGGACGGAAACTTGTACGTCATCGATGTGTATCGCGAGGTGATCGAACATCCGGCGAGCCTGCCGCCGATGATCAAAAAGCACTTGGATTTAACCAGCGGGCGCGATCGAGGCCGCATCTATCGTGTCGTGCGCGACGACTTCAAGCAGGGCCCGCTCCCCAAGCTCGACAAAGCCTCGACGGCCGAACTGGTCGCGACGCTCGACCATCCCAATGGCTGGCATCGCGACACGGCGTCGCGGCTGTTGTTCGAGCGGCAGGACAAGTCTGCCGTTGAGCCGCTCCGCGACCTGGCCTCCGCAGCGAAACTGCCGCAGGGGAGAATGCATGCGCTCTATGCACTTGCTGGTTTGGGGGGGCTGAAGCGCGAAGTTCTGCTGGCTCGCCTGAAAGACGAACATCCCCGCGTTCGCGAACATGCCGTGCGGTTGTCGGAATGGCTTGCCAAGAGTTCCGGGCGGTTGTTCCTGGAAGACATCGCCTCCCTATCGGGCGACCCCGACCTGCGCGTCCGATATCAGTTGGCGTTTTCACTAGGTGAATTTTCCGCCTCGGATGATTTACGACCGAGCGTCCTCGCCGCGATGTTGAGGCGGGACGGCGCCGACCGTTGGGTTCGGCTAGCGGTTTTCAGCTCGTTGGCCGAGGACGCGGGACAGGTGCTGGCAAAGTTGCTGATCAGTACGGACTATCGGTCGACGCTCGCTGGTCGCGAGACGCTGCTCGCGCTCACTGCGCTTATTGGCGCTCAGGCGAACAAGATTGACGTCCCGCAGGTCGTGACAATCTTCGAGGAGCTTTCCAAAACCGACAAGCGACTCGCGTCGCAGCTTGTGCTAAGTCTTGTCGACGGCCTCTCCCGCCGTGGATCGCCGCTTCGCGAGCTCATCACCAAAGGTTCAGGCCGAGCGCATCAACTGCTTGCGGAAACGTTGGTCGCTTCGCAAAAAACAGCCGCCGATGCGAGCAAGCCTCCCGCCGAACGGGCGGAAGCGACGCGCACGCTGCGACTGGGGTCGTTTGTCGAAGCGCAGGGTCTTCTTCCTTCGCTCCTCGGGACGCGCGAACCGCAGGAAGTGCAGTTGGCGGCCCTTTCGGTCCTGGCCTCATTCACCGACCCGGAGGTCGGCGAGATCCTCATCAAGGCCTGGCCCACGTTCAGTCCGAAGCTGCGGACGACGGCGACGGAAGCGATCTTTTCGCGACCCGATTGGCTGGTGGCCTTCTTGAAGGGAGTCGCCGCCGACGAAATTCCCATCGCCGATGTCGAACCGGGGCGGATCAAACTACTGGCCACGAACAGCAACGAGCAGGTTCGCGAACAGGCCGCGCGCCTCGCCGAGCGGTTCAAGCTGGGACGTCGTCAGGATGTCCTCGACGCCTACAAGCCGGCCCTCACGCTGGCCGGCGACGCCGCGCGGGGAAAGATGCACTTTCAAAAGGTCTGCGCGGTCTGCCATCGGCTCGACAACGTGGGGACCGAGATCGGCCCCAACCTCGCCACCGTTCAAAACCGCGGCCCCGAAACGATCCTGCTCAATGTCATCGACCCCAATCGCGAGGTGAATCCGCAGTTCGTGAATTACCTGCTATTGACCACCGAAGGGAAGACGATCACCGGCCTGATCGCCGCCGAAACGGCGACCAGCGTGACACTCAAGCGACAGGAAAACGCCACCGACACGGTGCTGCGGGTGAACATCGACGAGCTGCGGAGCAGTGGCCTGTCGATCATGCCCGAAGGGCTCGAAAAGCAGCTCGATCCGCAAGCGATGGCCGACGTGATCGCCTATCTTCTCTCGGTGAAATGACCGTTCGTTGTCGCGGGTTGAAAAAGGGGGACAGGCACCTCGCGGCACGGATATTTCCGCGGTTTTCCCGAATCGAACCGGAGCCAGTCCCCATTTTTCAACCCGCTCCTCGCGCCTCTTGACGCTTGTTCACCATCGTCCTATACTCGCGCGCGACTTTAGAGCCTGCGCAGATTCCGCGTGCTCCGGGAACAAACTGCCTCACGAAAAACGGACCATGAAGAGCCAACATCGCCACGAGCTACAGACCAACGAGCTGAGTAAAGTTGCCGACAAGGTCGTCGGCAGCATGGGGGGATTTTTCGAGACCTATGGGAACCGGGTCTTGATCGGTTTTTGCGTGGCGGCGGTGGTGGCATCGCTCGTGATCTACAAAACGCGGCGCGATCGCAGCAACGAAGCGGCCGCGTGGCGCGAGTTGTCGAATGCCCGCAACGCCGAAGACTACGCCGGCGTATCGGAATCGCACCCGGGGACCGCCGCCGGTCGATGGGCCCGCGTTCACGAGGGGGAAAGCCGACTGGCCGAAGGCGTTCAGTTGCTGTTCACCAACGTCGAATCAGGGTCGAAGGAGCTGAAGCTGGCCCGCGAGGCGCTGCAGGCGATTGTCGATCAGAAGGGAGCCCCGCCCGAAATTCGCGAACGGGCCCTGTTCGGGCTGGCGCGCTGTCTCGAAGCGATGTCCGACGGCTCCGAGACGGAAGCCGTCAAAACCTATCAGGCCCTGCTCCGCGAATTTCCCGCCACAATCTACAAGAAGGACGCCGACGATCGCATCGAAGCCCTCGGCAGCGGGAGCGGCCAGGCGTTTTACGCCTGGTTCGCGAAGTACGATCGCCCGAAACCGTCGGAAAAGCGTCCCCGCGATCGCATGAGCGACGACGAGATGGAATCGTCGCTGACGGGTCCGGAAGAGGAGGCCGAGGGGGCCGCCGCTGCCGAAGAGCCCGCATCCGCCGAAAAAATCGCCGACGCTCCGAAAGAGCCGGCGGGCGAGGTCCCCGCCTCCGATGCCGAAAAGAAGCCTGACACCGAAGAACTGCCGGCTCCCGAGAGCAAGCCCGAAAAGCCGGACAGTGAACCCAAATCGCCATGAGCGACGAACTGTCGGCGCAGCCCCTCGTGCTGACCGTCGAAGCACGGGCGCACGGCTGGCGGGTCGACCACTATCTCAGCCGCTTGTTTCCCAATTACAGTCGGGCCTTGTTCCAGAAAGCGATCGAGCAGCAGGCGGTGCTCGTCAACGGTTTGGCTGTGAAGGCCAGCCGGCGGCTGCGGGTCAACGATCGCCTCTCGGTCCAGCTTCCCACCGCCCCCGATCAGACGCTCCCCGCCGAAGATCTGCCGCTCGAGATCCTGTACGAGGACGAGTCGCTGGTGGTGATCAACAAGGCGGCGGGAATGATCACACATCCCGGCAAGGGAAACTATCGCGGCACCTTGGCTGGTGCGCTGCAATTCCATTTCGACAGTTTGAGCGATGCCGCCGGCGCGCTGCGCCCGGGCATTGTGCATCGGCTCGATCGCGACACCAGCGGCGTGCTCGTCGTCGCCAAAGACAATCAGGTGCATCACCGCCTGAGCGGCCAGTTCGAGCGGCGCGAGGTCACCAAGGAGTATCGGGCCATCGCCTGGGGAGTGATCGAGCGCGACAGCGATTTCATCGAGACGCACGTCTGCGTCAATCCGCAGGCGCGAGAGAAGATGATGGTTTGCGAACCCGGCGGGAATGCGCGGCACGCCGTGACGTTCTACGAGGTGCTCGAACGCTACTACGACTTCACGTATGTTCGGCTCTTTCCCAAAACTGGACGAACGCACCAATTGCGCGTGCACCTGCGGCATTTGGGGCACCCGATCGTCGCCGACCGGCTGTATGGCGGACGCCCGGCGCTGCCCAAATCGTACCTCGACCCCGCGCAGCCGGTCCGTCGCGATTCGCGGAAGCCGCCGGAGATCGTGGACGACGCAGACGTGCTGATTCGCCGGCAGGCGCTGCACGCCTATCGGCTCTCGTTTCGCCACCCGGTCACTGGAGCCCAAATGGAATTCGAAGCCCCGCTCCCGCCCGACATGGAAAACACGCTGGCAGCATTGCGAAATACGAAATGACGCTTCATGCTAGGGGAGAGGATTCAGGATTCGGCATTCAGGATTCAGGGGACGGCGCATGTGGCTTTGCGTTCTTCCGGAATCGTCTGTCTTCTGTAGTTCCGTCGTATTTCCCCGAATCCCGAATCCCGAATCCCGAATCTTATTTCCATCATGCAAGTTGCCAAAGTCGAATTGCCGGGCGGTGAACAGCGCGTCGCCGTTCTGGTCGATACGGGCGTTTACGTTGTGGCCTGGTCCGATGAGTGCCGCTCGCTGACCGACCTGCTCCACGCGAAAGACCCCTGTGATCTCGTCGGCTCGTTGTTTGACGCCAAAGCGACGCTCATCGCGGCTCCGCAGGTGCGGATGCTGGCGCCGATCGACCGGCAGGAAGTCTGGGCTGCCGGCGTGACGTACAAGCGAAGCCAGGTGGCCCGGATGGAAGAATCGGAAACGGGCGCTTCGCATTACGATCGCGTGTACACCGCCCCGAGGCCCGAACTGTTTTTCAAGGCGATGCCCCGCCGCGTCGCCGGCCCCGGTCAGCCGGTTCGCATCCGCCGCGACACCAAATGGTCGGTCCCCGAGCCGGAGCTGGCACTGGTCATTTCGCCCGAGGGAAAGCTTGTCGGCTTCACCGCCGGCAACGACATGAGCGCCCGCGACATCGAAGGCGAAAACCCGCTCTACCTGCCGCAAGCCAAGCTCTACAACGAGTGCTGCGCGCTGGGCCCCTGCATCCTGATCCCTGAAACTCCGCTCGATCTGCCGAACACCGCCATCACGCTTGTCATCCATCGCAAAGGGGCCGAAGTGTTTCGCGGCCAGACCGATCTCGGCCAGATGAAGCGCACGTTCGACGACCTCATCGGGTGGCTCTTCCGCGACAACAGTTTTCCGGACGGCGTGATTCTGTTGACAGGCACGGGCATCGTCCCTCCGAACGAATTCTCGCTCGCTGCCGGAGACGTCGTCTCGATCGACATCACCGGTATCGGCACGTTGACGAACCCGGTCGTTCAGGGGTGAGGGGGCACAGTTGAATTCGGTCGTCAATCTCAGGGCACTCGGCTGCGCCTCGCGGCTAAACGATTTGCAGATCACTCGTGCGAACGTAGTTCGGTTGAAGACACGTCGGCTCGGAATGTCTCGGCTGGAATAGCCTCGAATAATCCGGCGAACTCGGGCGGAATAGCCAGGTCGTCCAACGTTTGGAACCGGTCGGCCAGTTTTCGTCCGGCGACCAGAAATCGGCAGCAGCGGTCGCGCACGTTTGCCAGCGACTGCCGCATCGCGTCGGCGCTTCCGCCGTAGTACCGGGGCTGGATGATTCGCTCGGCGGTGTCGACCCCGACGACGAAGACCACACCGGGCATCGCGCTGGCTTTTTCGGCAAACGTCGGAGCCGACGTCAACGCCAGAGGGTGCTCGGTGAACTGGGCCCGCCGACGTTCGATCGTCAGGTAGTCCAGCGGCGGCTTATCGACGTTTCGCAGCGACATTTCGTAGTAGATCGGGCCGCCGAGGCGCTGCTCGGCGACGCGTCGCAGTTCCTGATGTCCGTAATGCAACGGATGGAAAGCGCCGCACAAAACCCCTCGCGGCGGAGCGAAGCCGGATTTGGCGGATGCTGCCCGGTCGACTTTTTCATCTTGCCTCGCGCTCAGCGTGTCCTGACAAGACCCGTCCGGCAGCGACCAAACCAGATCGCGGCGACCCGTTCGCAGTTCGATCAGGATCGAATCAGCGTCGGCCCGCACTTCGACAAGCGCTTCGGCGGCAAGCAGTTCCAGCGGGGGAGACTCTTCGACGCCGGCAGCGCGGGCCAGAGAGTGCAGAATCAAACGCCCGACAAGCTGCTCTTCACCCGCTCGATCGCGCGCCCCCTTTTCCAGCACGATCGTTGTCGCCACCGTGGCCGATGCGGTCT
>JAGVKR010000700.1 GCA_020050375.1 Planctomycetales bacterium | reverse complement strand
GGGGACGTGAACACAGCGGCATCGAGCGCGTCACTCCCCGCGTGCAGGCGGGCGACAATTCCATTGACGCTCGTGGACAAATACGAGTATGGCGTTCCATTGTAATCGACGACCCACCCGGCGAATGTGACCGCAGAACTGACGCTGAGAGAATCGCCCGCCGGTGTGCCCTGCACGACCACCGCGCCGCTCGCCGTATGGTACACACCGCTAAAGACGGCGACGTTGTTTGCACCGGGCGAGCCGACATCAGTCTCCGGAACGGCATCGGTCGGATCGGCGACGGCCAGCAGAAAGTAATCGGTCGTCACATCGGTGGCACCCGCTCCCGGAAGGGCAATCTCCCCCGCCCCGCTGCCGATGGTCCGCGTGATCGTATGCAGACCGACGGTCAGGTCGGCAGGATCAGTGATCGAAACCGTACTCAGCAGCGCATCACTCTCACCGAAAGCCTCGTCGTCAGAGCGATAAAGCCCGACACTGAAGGGGATGGCCACCGAGTTATCGATGGCATAGGTCAGGCTCAGAGTCGATCCACCGTTGGCGGTCGCTGTGAGCATCCGGATGTCGGGAGGGATGGAAGAACCGGCGCTCTTGGACCATGTGTCCGACGTCGTCCCCAGCCCCGAATGCCCGACCGAATCCGTAATGCCGGCGAGATTGACGGTGAGAACGTAGGTTCCATCGCTGGCGGTCAGTCCCGCAAGACCGTTGACCCGCCAGGTCGAACCTGAGAGGAGCGACGCGGTGACGGAGCTGGTGATCAGGTTCGCTCCGCCGTTCAGCGTCAGCGTGATGTCGCGATCATCGAAACTCGCCAGGTCGATCGCTTCGGTGAAGGTGACGTCGACCGACGAAACGGCGGACGATTGCGGATCGGGCGTCACGTCGACGACGTCGCCGCCGGGGCGTGTTCGGTCGAGCAGGATCGCGCGGCCGCTGGCGATCAACGGATGGACTCCATTGTTCTGTGCCACCAGCAGGCGGCTCAACCCCTGCGTGCCGCTGTCTTTGATGCCGACACTGGCGCTTCTGCCGTTGTTGAGCGTGGCGTCGCCGAAACCAAGGTCGACGTAATTGAACACGATCGACCCGTCGGCGGATCCGGTGTTCAACTGGAGAATCGCCTGAAACGTAACCGGTGACGGGCTGCTTGGGGCATGAGCGACCGAGCTCCACTCGACGATCAGCCGATCGGGCACGCCGTCGGCTGTGGGATCTTCGAATCGAGCGAGAACCACATCGTTGGCATCGAGGTCGGTTCGCAAGTCGTCCCAAAACGGTGCGATGGCTGCCTGTGTCGGCGCCGTCGACAGATCGGAGTTGCCCGCGGTGCTGTTCGCGCTACCGAACGTGATGAGCCCGTTGCTGCTCACGTAGAGCGACGTCGCGCCGGAATAGGTTTGTCCGAAAAACGTAAACGTGTTGCCAGCGAGATTGATGGCGGCGGCCGAATCGTTGCTGCCGTCGACCACGGTGAACACGCCGGGGTTGCCGACATTGAGGTCGATCGCCTGGACCGTCGTCGCCGCGGCGAGATAGCTGGAGGGAGTCGCCGTTTGGCTCTGTAACAGAGAATTGAGCGTTTTGCTGGCGTTGAGCCGTCCACCGGTGGCGACCTTGCCCGTCAGCGAGGGGATCGAATCGACGCCCGCCAGAATGGCATTGCGAATCTGCTGGTAGTTGGCGTCGGGGGTCAGGCTCCAGGCCAGCGCAGCGACTCCGGCGACATGCGGGGTGGCCATAGAAGTTCCACTCATCGTGCCGTAGCCGTTGCTTCGCGTCGTGCTCAGAATGCTGCTGCCCGGCGCCGACAGATCAACGGCGGCGACGCCATAATTCGAAAAGCCATCCAGCGCGTCGTTGCGGTTGGTGGACGCGACGGCGATCACGTTGTCGAGATCGTAGTTCGACGGATAATTGGGAACCGAGTCATTGTTGTCGCCGACGCCGTCGCTTCCGCCGTTTCCGGCGGCGGCGACAAACAGGATTCCTTCGTCGCGCGAGGCGGCGATCGCGTTGTACAGCGACTGGCTGTAACCCCCGCCGGACCAACTGTTGCTGGTGACGCGAACGTTATTGCCGCGCTCGCGCATCATCGTCGCATAATTGATTGCCAGCGTGGCGTTCGACGTGAACCCGCTGCCCGAAGCGTCGAGAAACTTGAGCGCCATCAGGTCGACTTGCCAGTTGACCCCCACGACGCCGACGTTGTTGTTGCCGAAGGCTCCGATCGTTCCCGCCACGTGGGTGCCGTGATTGTTGTCGTCCATCGGGTCGGCGTCGTTGTTGGCGAAATCCCAGCCACGAACGTCGTCAATAAATCCGTTGCCGTCGTCGTCGCTTCCGTTGCCGGCGATTTCGCCGGGATTGGTCCAGATGTTGGCCGCCAGATCGGGATGGTTGTAGTCGATTCCCGTGTCGATCACGGCGACGATGATCGAACTGCTGCCGGTTGTCAGGTTCCAGGCTTCGGGGGCATCGATATCGGCATCGACGGCGCCGCCGCTCTGTCCCGTATTGTTGAGGCCCCACAAGCTCGAATACGAGGGGTCGTTCGGAATCGCCCCGACCTGAATCAGCATGTCTTGACTGAAGCTGACGACGTTGGAATTCGAGGCCAGCCAGTCGGCAACCGCCGCATCGGTCGCTCCCCAGGTCTCGACGAGAACTTCTCCCTCGCTCCCCAAGCCGCGAAGGATCTGAAACGAGACGGTGCCATCCGGCAAGAGCGACGACGTCTGGGCGACCGACGTCATCTCGTGAACCGCATCGCGGCGGAACTGGACGATCCAGTTTTGCCCGCCAGAGACGGTTTCGGTCACGGCTTCGGAGGTCGCGGCCGGCACGTCCGAAACCGAGGCGATGGCCGCGGCCGACAAGGTGTCTGTGCTTGTGGTCGTCACAACCGGCAGTTTCGCCGACGGTTGCACCGCCTGAAACCAGAGCGGGGTGATCGCCGATACGAGATCCGTCGCGGCCAGCAGGGTTCGATCTTCGAGCTCGTCGGCGTAGCGGGAAAACGGCGCCGTTCCCGCCAAAGAACGCCTTTGCGATCCGCGCCGCGATTTGAACTCGCGGGTCGCAACACGGGAACGAAACCACGCGGACACGAGCCGCGACCAGGTCGGGACGATCATTGTTGCAATGACTGAGATTTGTCCGGAAAGAACTGCCCGGAAAGCGAACACTACCCCGAGATTTTCGATCGGCCCTGGAACCCGCGAAATGACTCAGATAGCGAAAATACCCCCTGCCGAGAGTCGACGCAACGATTCTCTGTTTTTTAACATATGCCCGCAGCTTCATCCCATCCATCCCATCTTGACAAGGGGTGGTGGGGCGGCTTAGGGACGACCAGAGCAGTCAACGACTTCGGACTAAGATTCTATCGGCAATCGCCAACGAGGTTTCAACACGATCTTCGTCTCACGGCGACGACCAGACAAGCCTCCGACGAAAACGGACCGACTCGGGTGACGAACGAAAACCGTGCGGAGACGCGGCGTTGCAAGACGCCTCTCCCCTGTTTTCAACGCGCGCCTCGTTTTGCAGAGCGAGCTCAGTGCGGGGGCGGAGGGCTGTCCTGAAAGGCGCGGTTGCGGAACAGGAAGTCGATGATGTTTCCCTCGTGCGGCTGGAGCCAGTTGAGGGCGACGGTCTTGACTTCGCCGACATTGAGGCGGTCGATGTTTGTCGCATCGAGCAACTGCCGCTTGAATTTTTCGTCGTGGGTGATCCCCGAGCAGACCAGCGTCTGGCCGATCGAGCTGAGCATTTTCTCCTGCGGGCAGTCGACGACGGCCGCAAAGGGGAACATGTATTCGGCCTTGGCCATCGCCGGCTCGGGGCTGGTGCAGTGAATGATCGTCGGACGGAGATAGTCGCAGCGCTCGTGCTTGACCCACCGCGGCCCGTTCCGATACTTCGCCGTCGCTTCCGTAACCCCTTCGACCTGGCACCCTTCGTCGATCTGAGCCGAAATGGCTTCCGCCTGACCGGGCACAGTGAATGCCGCCAACGATGCCTTGGGGTCGGTCATCGGCAGGGGGGCAATCGGCGCGAGTCGCTTGGCGAGCGCGTCGGCGATATCGGCCCCGTGCCGCGAGGCCCAGATGCCTGAGCAATTGATGCAACCGCGGCCGCTGTTGAGCGCCACGCTGTCGGCCATCAGGTCGATGTGCTTCTCCCAATTGTCGACAACGTCGTCGCCGAGCAGAATCTTGCTGAAGCCCGGTCCGTGGACCTGGACGCGCGGGTTGCCGTGATAGCGCTCGACCGTCGCCGTTCCGCCGAAAATCATCGTGCGGTCGCATGTCTCGATCACCGCCGCGCCGACTTCCGGACCGCCGGGATAGATCGAGATCGCCTCGCGGGGTATGCCCGCCTGGAAGAACGCCTCGGCCATGCGGTACGGGGTCCACGGCTCCTGCGGGCCGGGCTTGAGGACCAGCCCGATCTGCAGCGGAATCACCGGCATCCAGAGCGTGTGCACGCCGGGCGAATTCGACGGGAGCACCATCCCCAGCGTCGGGCTGTACGCCTGATAGCTGAGCATCACCCCGCGGGCCTCTTTGCCGTAACCCTTCGACAAAATGTCGAGGGGCAGCCCGCGCGTCAGGGCGTCGAGAATCTCGCGCATGTGCGACAGCACGAAGAAGTTCTTCTTCATGTTGAAGGCCGACATGTGCTCGGGAAGACCGGTCGTCGCCGACTGCATGCGACAGAACTCTTCCGGCGTCTGGGTGCCATCGCCGAGGGGGAGCTTCGCGTTGAGATACAGGTCGCCCGCCTTGGCGGCGATTTCGATCAACTGGTCGATCGAAAACTGCCGGAGCACGTCGCGGGCCCGTTGCGAGAAGCGCTTGTCCATCTTGAGCATGCCGCCGTTGGCCTGGTGGACCCTGGCCAGCACTTCACCCGTCTCGAAATGGACAACTTCCTGCTTTTCGAGACTCTCATAAGGTTTGCCCCAGCGAAGGGCGGGAATTTCGAGCACGGGTAGCTCCTGGAGTAGGATTCGGGATTCAGGATTCGGGATTCAGGGGACGAAAGACTCAGAACCGACAGGTAGCCTCGCGAAGAACGGCACAACAGCAGCCCGACCGTTCCTGATACCCCTGAATCCTGAATCCCGAATCCTGAATCCTTCCCCTCTCAATACACGCCCACAGTCGTCGATTTCGCAAACTCATGAAACGGCCTCGTGCCGCTGATGCCGTCCCAGGGGAACTTGTCGAAGGGCTTTTCGCGTTCCCCTTCGTCCCGTTCCATGAAGCCGGGGATGAAGGTTTCCTTTGTCAGTGTCGTGAGCTTCACGCGCCCCGTCGCACCATAGTCGACGACTTTGTTGTAGTCCTTGAACTCGACCACCTCGATCACCGCCCGCGGCTGCGGAGCGTAATAGCTGATCTTGTAATTGTCTGCCGGATCGAATGGTTTGCCGCAGGCCAGGCCCATCAGCGTGTTGCCGTAGGTCGGAGTCATGAAAACCGGCGCGCCGCTCGGGTCGTTGGGGTCTCGGAGCAGCTCGTCCATCGCGAAGCGATACCACTGCGGCGTGAACTCCGTCCCGCCGGAAAAAATGCCGGTGATCCCGGCCTGCTTGATGCTCGATCCCTGCTCGAACAGCTTCATGGCGAGCGCTTCGAGCAGCTTGGGGGTGGTGAACATGCACTTGATGTCGTGACCGGCCGATAGAATCGCAATGGCCTGATCGATCACGTGAT
>JAGVKR010000413.1 GCA_020050375.1 Planctomycetales bacterium | reverse complement strand
TTCGAGTTGAAGTCGTGCGCGCTCATGGATTGTTACAAACGCCGATTTGTTCCCGTGTTGTGAAATCTCCCGGAAACGTTAGCCGGACAGTTCTGTTCCGAAATCCGAAAATCAAATGTCTAAAGAAATCCAAAACCCGAAAAACGAGCCGAATATCGCTGTTCTCCTAATCGAGCCCGGTTGCTAACATACGCCCCCTTTCCCGGACGGGCCGACACTGCGAATCGAAAATCGGCAAGCGGTCCGGAGACATGAAGTCTCCGGCAGGCTGCAAGGAGGATCTGGTTGAGCCAATCCGCGCTGAACAGACTGCGCGTTCTGTTCGTTGACGATGAAGCGCCCATCCGCGACGTGATGAAACTCGAGCTCCCGCGAATGGGGCACGAAACCACGATCTGCGAGGATGGGCAGACGGCGCTCGCGGCCATCGACAAGAACTCGTTCGACGCCGCGATCATCGATTTGCGAATGCCCGGCATCTCCGGGTGGGACGTTGTCGAGCACCTGCAGGCCGTCGCCCCCGAAACCGAAATCATCATCAGCACCGGCCACGGCAACATGGAAGACGCCATCCAGGCGCTTCGCCGCGGGGCCTACGATTTCCTGACGAAACCCACCAAGCTGGCGATGATCGCCGGCGTCCTGTCGCGCGTTGCCGAGAAAAAGACGCTGACTCATAAGGCGATCGCGCTCGAGAACCGGCTCAAGGCAGTCGAGGGAAACCCCGACATCATCGGCACGACTCCGTCGATGGAGCGGGTCAAGCGCGTCATCGAGCGCATTGCGCCAACCGATTCGAACGTGCTGATTCTCGGTGAAACCGGCACGGGCAAGGAGCTTGTCGCCCGGCGGATTCACGCCCTCAGCCGGCGGGCCGATATGCCTTTCGTCGCCGTGAACTGCGGCGCGCTGCCCGAGCACCTTGTCGAAAGCGAATTGTTCGGGCACCGCAAAGGGGCTTTCACCGGAGCCGACACGCCGCGGAAGGGGCTGATTGAAGTCGCCAACGGCGGGACGCTGTTCCTCGACGAGCTGGGCGAGCTCAATAAGGCGATGCAGGTCAAGATGCTCCGCGTCCTCGAATCGGGAGAGGTCCGTCGGGTCGGCGAAAATGACGCCTTTCACGTCGATATCCGGGTGGTTTGCGCCACCAATCGCAATCTGCTCGACATGGTCGAGCGGGGCGATTTCCGCGAAGATCTGTTCTTTCGCGTGAACACCTTCGAGGTCCAATTGCCGGCCTTGCGCGAACGGCGCGACGACATTCCGGCTTTGGCGCGCACCCTGATCGCCCGGCATCTCAAACGTCCGCAGGTTCCCGCCGACATTCTCTCCGACGAGGTTGTCGAAGTCCTCAAGCAGCACGAATGGACCGGCAACGTTCGCGAGTTGGCCAACGCCCTCGAACATGCGGTGATCCTCTCGGACGGCAAGACGATCACCATCGACGATCTTCCGGCGAGTCTGGCACGCCGCGTTCGAAAGCATCGCGCCCCGCTCGATCACACGGCGGGAGATCGCACAAAGACGCTCCGCGAAATAGAAATGGACGTCATCCTGCAGACGCTGGATAAGAACGCCGGTGACAAGCCCCGCACCGCGCTCGAACTGGGGATCGCCCTCAAAACGCTCTACAACAAGCTCAACCAGAACCAGAACCACGCTGAGGCGGGTTGAAGGTTCTTACCCCGGTGCCTTGAAGATCCGCTGCAGCTCTTCGAGAGAGGTCTTTCCCTCGGCGACGAGTCGCAGCCCGTCATGCTGCAACGTCGTCATTTTGTCGCGCTTCATCTGCGCCCGGATGCTGGCGGCGTCGAGCTCGCCGTTGACCAGCTCTTTCATTCCCGGCGACATTTCGAGGACCTCGAACATCGCCGATCGGCCGAAATATCCGACGCCGCCGCACTTCTTGCACGTCTCGGCATTCAGATCCTGGGTAGCGATCGTCGGCTTGCGGTACAGGGCGGGAAGGTCCTCCGGCAGGCCGATCTTCTTCAGAAATTCCGCCTTGGGTCGATACGTCTGCCGACAGTCTGGGCACAACAGGCGAATCAGCTTCTGCGTCACAATGGCGGTCAGCCCTGAAGCGATCGCCTGGGGATTGCCAACCCAGGCGATCAGTTGCAGCAGAGCGGAAGGAACGTCTTTGGCCGACATCTCGGAGAGCAGCAGGACGTCTTCGGCTTTGGAGAAGATCGCTTTGGCCGTGTCGGCGCCTTTGATCGGGTCACAGAGAAGAACGTTGGCTTCCTTGCGCATCGCGCGCGCAAAGGTCGTGGCCAGGTCGTCTTCCGCATTGGCGTCGAACGCCGTGACATGGTTGAGCTTGCGGCCGCCCAGGTCTCCCAGCGTGAAGATGTTGAAAATATAGGCATCGACGTTACGAACCAGCGCGAACAAAGTCGTGGTCGTTCCCGAACCAGTCGGGCCGCATGCCAGGACGACGCCCGTGCCGCCGCACAGATCGCGGAGCTTGATCCGCAACTCATCCCCCATGCCGATATCCGTCGCCGATTCGAGCTTGATCTTCTGATCGGCGACCCGCACCAGCAGCCGCTCTCCGTCGGGCACGGGAACGCTGCTCACCGACAGCAGGTAGGGCTTCGAGTCGTATTCGGCCTTGATCCCCCCCGATTGCGGGGCTTTTCGCTGCTTGACGTCGAGCCCGGCGAGGAGCTTGAGCATTTGCGTGATCGCCAGCGCCTCGGGTTTGGCCAGTTTGCCGGCAGGAAATGGCATGCCGTCGATCAGAATCGTAACCACCGCCTGCGGACCTTTGGGCTCGATGCGGATGGTGTCGGCGCGGCGCGACAAGGCGTCGGTGATCAGGTCTTTGGAACGGATCAACCCCGCTTCCACCAGCCGGGCATGCGTTTGCAGGTTGACTTCGTTACCGTTGACCGGGCCGAGAAAGCTGACCGGCTCGATCTCGACTTCCTCTTCCTCCACCTTTTTTCGCTTGAAAAAGCCGAATACCACGCCAAGCTCCTTTGCAGGAATGATGCCCGTCAATGCGGCCGGGGCAAGGTGCAGCGCCTCACAACAGCCCATACGCTCGCAGCGTGGTGGCCAGCTTTTGCTCCTCGGCGGAGCTCAAGGGGGTCATCGGCAGTCGCACTTCGCCCGTGTCGCGCGACAGCATTTTGAGCGCGCCTTTGATCGGAATCGGGTTGGTTGCCAATCCCAGCAGATCGCGGCACAGCGGAAACAATTTGTAATGCCATTTTTTGGCGCCGGCGAGATCGCCCGACTCGAACGCTTTGAGCATCGCCAGCACGTCGCCGGGCACGATATTGCCCACGACCGACACCACGCCTCGCCCGCCGAGCGCCAACAGGGGCAAGGTCAGGCTGTCGTCGCCGGAGAGAACCGTCAACTGGCTCGTCGCGAGAATCTGCGAGGCCTGGTCCATCGAGCCGGTCGATTCCTTCACGGCGACCACGCTGGGCAGCTCGCCGATGCGGACAATCGTTTCGGGCTCCATGTTCTTGGCGGTTCGACCGGGAATGTTATAGAGGACGATCGGCAGATCGACTTCGTCGGCGACGGCCTTGTAGTGCAGAAAGAACCCATCCTGCGTCGGCTTGTTGTAGTAGGGAGCGACCAAGAGCGCCGCATCGGCCCCGGCCTTCCTCGCGAACTTGGTGAGTCGCACTGCTTCGCGAGTGCTGTTCGAGCCTGTCCCGGCCATGACCTTGACCCGCCCGGCCGCCTGTTCGCAAACAACCGCAATCACCCGCTCGTGCTCATCGTGCGACAGCGTCGGGCTTTCCCCGGTCGTCCCGACCGGGCTGACGCAATGCGTTCCCTGCGACACGTGCCAGTCGACGAGTTTGCGAAGGGCGGCTTCGTCGACGGCTCCGTCACGAAACGGAGTGACCAGAGCAACCGTCAGACCTGCGAATTGTTCACCTTTGGTGGGCATGTTTATCGGCTTTTCCAATCGATGCCAGCAATCGGCGCCAGCGCCAGTTTGTAGGGTGGGCTGTGCCCACCATCGTCAGAGTCTTGATGTTTCCTTCGGTGGGCACAGCCCACCCTACTTGCGGCTCTTCCAGTCGATCCCGGCAATCTGCGCCAGCGCCAGTTGCAGAGCGTGGGTTCCATTACGGCCGTACCCTTGAGCCTTGACCGCCAGATACAACTGGTGGGCCAATGCCAGGCCGGGCAGGCACAGGCCCATCCGCTTGGACTCTTCGAGGGCAATGCCCATGTCTTTGATGAAATGCTCGACAAAAAAGCCCGGATCGAAATTGTTGTTCATGATCCGCGGGCCGAGGTTCGACAGCGACCAGCTCCCGGCGGCCCCGCTGCCGACCGAGTTGAGCACGGTGGGCAGATCGAGCCCCGCCTTGTAGCCGTAGAGCAACGCCTCGCAGACGCCGATCATGCCGGAGGCGATCAGAATCTGATTGACCATCTTTGTGTGTTGACCGGCGCCGGGCCCACCCTGGTGGACGATCGTCTTCCCCATCGCGCTCCAGCAGGGGTTGAGGGCGTCGACGACCTCTTTGTCGCCGCCGATCATAATCGACAAGCGGGCTTCCTTTGCGCCGACATCGCCACCGGAAACCGGGGCATCGACGCTGTGGACTCCTTGGGATTGCGCGGCCTTGTAGATCTCGACCGCCAGCGAGGGCTCGCTCGTCGTCATGTCGACCAGCACGTTGCCGCGCTTGGAGCCGGCGAGCGCCCCGTCGGCTCCGAGCATCACCTCGCGGACGTCGGCCGGAAAACCGACGATCGCTAAGACGACATCCGACGCTTCGGCGACCGCTTTGGGAGTGTCGCCCCAACGGGCCCCCTTCGCAACGAGCGCGTCGGCTTTGGCTTTGCTGCGATTGTAAACGGTGGCCTGAAAGCCGGCGTTCATCAGGTGGCCGACCATGCTGGAACCCATCACGCCGGTTCCAATCCAGCCGATCCGCGTCTTTCCGGGGGCGATCGTCGAAATACTCATCGGTGGGCGCAGGGTGCAGGTTCGGTGGGGGATCAAGCGGACGCAAAACAGCCAGTCTCTTCAGTATATCGCCGGGTCAGGGGGAAGTCATCTGTGTGCGACGGCGGTGCAACTCCACTCAAGTACGAATTCCTCCTGAAATCTCGGGGTCGGTTCCGTGCGGTGCAACGCGAAGTTATTCTCACCGGTGCGAATGTTTGCCGTAGGGTCTCTGTCAATCTGTTCATTGATTGCTTCAGGGGGCTGACGCCCCCGCTCGCCTGGATGGCTCATGGCGCAGGCTTACACTCCCGGATTGAAAGCGCAGCGCCGCGTCAGGCACCGGAGCCGAAGGTTTCTGCCGCTCACCGGTGAAGTGCTGGTTGAGATCGGCCAAACGGTGGCTGCTACGGACGTCATGGCGCGGACGCTGTTGCCCGGTCCGGTCGTGCCGGTCAATGTCGCACAACTGCTGTCGATTCCGACGGCCGAGTTACAGCAATCGATGCGGATTTCGGTCGGGGATGCCGTTGCCTCCGGGGCACTCCTCGCCCGATCGAACGGAATCTTCGGCTGGTTTCCCAGCGAATGCATGTCCCCGGCGGCCGGCACAGTCGAGGCGATCTCGAACCTGACGGGGCAGGTGCTGATCCGCGGAGCGCCGCAGGCGGTCGAGATCAAAGCGTACCTCGCCGGCACGGTCGTGGAAGTTGTGCCGCAGCAGGGAGCGACCGTCGAGGCCGAGGTCACTCTGATCCAGGGAATTTTCGGAATCGGTAGCGAGGCTTACGGTCCGATCCGCCTCGCCTGTCAAAAGCCCGCGGACGCTCTGACGGCTGAACGGATCACGCCCGAATTGCGTGGAGCCGTGGCGATCGGAGGGGGCCGCGTCGTCCCTCAGGCGCTGTCGCGCGCCGTCGAAATGGGGGTCGCTGCGATCGTCACGGGGGGGATCGACGATCAAGACCTCCGCGATTTTCTCGGTTACGATTTAGGGGTGGCGACAACCGGCTCTGAGCGGGTGGGATTGACACTGATTATCACCGAAGGTTTCGGCGACATCGCGATGGCCCGCCAGACGTTCGATCTGCTGGCGTCGCGAGCCGGGGCGGACGCGGCGGTGAACGGAGCGACGCAGATCCGTGCAGGGGTCGTGCGGCCCGAGATTGTGATTCCGTGGACTGACGGGGATGTACTGAGTACGGAGCACTCAGTGCCCGGCACTCAGCGACCAGCCTTTGGCGTGGTGGGCAATACCAACGGGGCCGGCGATCAGAGCGAATCCGGTTCGTCGCTCGGTCTTCTTCGACCCGGCGCCACCGTTCGGATCATTCGCGATCCCTATTTTGGTATGCTGGGGACCGTCAGTGCGCTCCCGCCGGAACCACAGGTGCTCGGTTCCGGGTCGAAAGCCCGTGTTCTCGAAGTCCGTCTCGACGCCGGAGAAAGGGTGGTCGTTCCGCGTGCCAACGTCGAGCTCGTCGAGCAATGAAGCGTCGCGGTGCGGCTGCGACGGTTTCGTTCGCGCGCGGCGAAACCGCATGCGAGGATCGGCGCCTCGAATTCTCTCGCGAGTGATGCTGGCGGCAACACTGGTCGCGACTGTGGTCGGACGCGCCGTCGCACAAACAGATTCACTCGCACCCCCAAGCGGTCTCTCCGCGAGCGACCGTCCGAACGATGTTGGGACGGCGATCGTGCTGAAGTGGAAACTCTCACCCGACGACCGATCCGACAAGTCCCCCCGGCTCGTCACGGGTTACGAGATCGCGCGGTTCGCCAAGGGGGAACCGGAACGCGAAGTGGTCGGCGAAGCTCCGTACGGCGTCGATCGGTTCATCGATCAGCAATGCACGCCGGGAGTGCCGTATCGTTACGAAGTGGCTGCCGTCGGTCCTGCGGAGGCCCGTTCGCCTCCTGCGGTGTTGCCACAACCGATCCGTGCCGTCCGGCAGTGGTTCGATCGGAGCCGGGCTTGGTTTGCCGTCATTCTGCTTCTGGTTTGCGGAGCAGTCGTGTGGTTCACGCGCCTGGCCCATTCAGGGCGTAAGCTCTACATCCGCGAGATCGCCGGGCTGGCGGCGATCGGAGAAGCGGTCGGCCGGGCGACGGAGATGGGGCGGCCCTGCCTGTTCGTTCCTGGCATCCAGGACATGAACGAGATCGCGACCGTCGCCGGGATCAATATCCTGTCGCACGTCTCGCGAACGGTCGCCGAGTACGACGCGACGATTGTCGTGCCGACCTCCCGATCATTGGTAATGACAGCGGCTCGCGAAGCGGTCCAGGCCGCCTGTCTGACCGCCGGCAGACCAGAAGCCTATGACGAAAATCAGATCTACTATGTGACCGACGAGCAGTTCGCGTATGTGGCGCATGTGACCGGCTACATGGTCCGCGAGCAGCCGGCGGCGTGCTTTTACGCCGGCACGTTCTTTGCCGAATCATTGATCCTCGCGGAAACCGGCAATCTCGTCGGAGCGCTACAGATCGCGGGCACGGCCGAGGCTTCGCAGCTTCCGTTTTTCGTCGCGGCGTGCGACTACACACTGATCGGGGAAGAATTGTTCGCCGCTTCGGCCTACCTGTCGGGCGAGCCGGATCAGTTGGGAAGTCTCAAAGGGCAGGATGCCGGCAAGCTGCTGGCGGCGGCGATTCTGATCGCCGGTTGCACGCTGGCGACGCTGGCGGCTTTTTCCGGACCGGGATCGGCGGCCCAATCGCTGCTCGTCTTTCTCAAGGACACGATTCTCGGTCGGGGAGGGCTCGGGTGAAGAGCACCATTCCCTGGCTGATCGCGGCCGCTTCGGGCTGCGTGATGATCGCCGCCTATTTCATTCCGGCCGCGCAAAGCTGGCAGGGGGAAGTCGGCATCTGGTTCGAGATCCTCGCGGCGTTTGCGTTCGTCCTCGGGGGCGCCAACCTGTTCGCCAATCACTTGGGAAAGATCTCCTCGCGGACCGCCGGGTGGGGTTACTCAGCCGTGACGCTGATCGCGTTCATCGTCACGTTTCTCGCGGGCCTATTGAAGCTCGGCGTGCCCGCCCTCAGGCAACATCCTGAGCATTCCTGGTCGGGACGATACGACGCCACCGGGGGATTGCTGTGGTGGATCTACGAGTATCTCTACAACCCGCTCGTAGCGACGATGTTCGCCCTTCTGGCCTTCTACGTGGCTTCGGCGGCGTTTCGCGCATTCCGCGCCAAGAACTCCGAAGCAACGCTCCTCCTGGCGACCGCTTTCATCGTGCTTCTGGGCCGGACGTACGCCGGGACATGGCTGACATCCGGTGTTCCCGACGAATACTCGGCCCTGACCTTTCCGGGAATGACCGGGTACATCCTGGCGGTGGGGAATACGGCCGGTCAGCGGGCGATCATGATTGGGATCGCGCTGGGAATCGCCGCCACGTCGCTCAAAGTCCTGCTCGGCGTCGATCGGTCGTATCTCGGGTCTGACGGAGACTGAACGGCGTGCTCGATTTTCTCAAAACGCTCGATCGACGGTGGATCTTTCTGGCCATGCTGATGGCCGTTGCCGGCCCGATTCTTGCGCAGAAGACGTTTCCCGAGCGCCCGACGATCTTCGTTCGCAGCGTGTTCGACAAGATCGAATCGTTGCCCGAGGGTTCGACGATCATGATCTCGTTCGATTACGATCCGGCAACCAACGGAGAGCTGGGGCCGATGGCCACCGCGTTCCTGCGTCATTGCTGCTTGAAACGGCACAAAATGCTCTTTCTCACTTTGTTCGAGACGGGCAAGCCGGTGGTCGATCAGGCGATCCGCAGGGTGATCGACACCGAGTTCGCCGCGCTCGATCTGAAGCCCGGCGAAGATTACGTCAACCTGGGCTACAAGCAGGGGCGGGAAGTCGTCATCGCGCTGATTGCGCTCAACCTGCGGACGTCGTTTCCCCGCGATCACGAAGGGACCGATCTCGACGATCTGCCGCTGACGCGGAATATCACCAATCTGCAGGACCTCGACCTCATTCTGGATATCAGCACCGGCTACCCGGGCTGGAAGGAGTGGGTGCAGTACGCGGCCAGTCCGTACGACATCCCTTTCGCCGCCGGGACGACGGCGGTCGGCGCACCCCAGGCTTATCCCTATATTCCCGAACAAATGCTCGGGCTTTTGGCGGCGGTCAAAGGGGCCGCCGAATACGAGGCGGCACTGGCCGAGAAATACCCGCCGTACCGCGACCCGAAGCGGAACGAGGGCATTCGCCGGATGGCGCCGCAGTTCTGGGGGCATCTATTGGTCATCGCTCTGATCGTGCTCGGAAACGGCATCCACTTTGCCGATCGCTGGCGGAGAAATCGATGAATCGCGAGCGAATCGTCTGGATGACGCTGTTCGTCCTGGGGGGGCTCGGCCTGCTCTACCGCGCCGCCTTCACCCCGCACGGGATGGGAAAGGTGTACGTCAAAGAAGAGCGGATCGCGCCGGACTCAGACTCCGATTTGCGGACGATGTTCGTCGAGGCCGATCCGATCGATCCCCAGGCGGTCGTCGACCTCCCGCGCAGCGCCGGATTGTGGGTGGCGGCGCTCGGGACGCTGGCGATCTTTTCGTTTCTTTATCGCGACAATCCGTTCTACAAGCTCGCGGAGTCGGTTTTCGTCGGCGTGACGGCCGGCTATCTGATGGCGGTCGGGTTCTGGGAAGGGATCGTCGACAAGCTCCTCGTGAATCTCGCACCGGGGCTGATGCGCGCCTGGGCCGTTCCCGATCTGGACGCCGACCAGCAGCCGAACCTGGTGTACCTCGTTCCGCTGGTGCTGGGCCTGATGCTGCTGTGGCGGCTGGCCCCGCGCGGGGCGTGGATCGCCCGCTGGCCGCTGGCATTGGTCGTCGGAACGTTCGCCGGGCTCAAGCTCGTGAACTTTCTCGACGCCGACTTCGTCAGTCAGATCCGCAGCACGATCATCCCCCTCGTCGTCTTGATTGATGGTCGTCGGGTCGACTTCTGGGGCTCAATCCGCAACATCGGGCTGCTCGTGGGGGTGCTGTCGTGCCTGACTTATTTCTACTTCTCAGTGGAACACAAAGGCCTCGTCGGGACAGTGTCGCGCATCGGGATCTGGTTTCTGATGGTCACCTTCGGTGCGTCGTTCGCCTTCACGGTGATGGGGCGCATCGCCCTTCTGGCCGCCCGCATCGAGTTCCTGCTCAACGACTGGTTGTGGCTGATCGACCCCACAGGCAAACGCCCCCCGGGATGGTAGGCGCACTCGACACCACCCCAAGAGCCGAACTGTGTCGGCACGATGCTCGCGAAGAGGGCAAGCCCGGTAAAGTTTTCCGGCTGTAGCGATTGTCGTGTCGCGATCGGCGGGGAGTCGCGAGTCTCTACGCGATTTGCTCGAGAAACCCCCGCATTTCGCCCTCGGCGTGGTCGTCTCCGGCACGGCGGGCCATTTCGATCCCGCGCGTGAGCAGTTGGCGCGCCCGGTCGTTTTCCCCCTGCCGCACGACGATCTGCGCCAATTGAAAATAGGCCGGCACGTAATGGGGGTCGCGATCGAGGAGCGTCCCCATACCGGCGACCGCTGCCGGGTCGTCGCCGTCGGCGGCGCACTGCATCGCCAGAGCGTATTGCAGGAACGAGTCGTCGGGGCTTTCGACCAGCAGCGCTTCGAGCTTCTGACGGCGATTCATGGGAGGTGAAACCTTTTCGGTCGTAGCGATTATGCAGGCAACGGACGACGGGTCATAGCGGGCGTAGCGATTGCACCGGACGACCATCGGACGCGGTCATTTTGCGACGGTCCGGCGGCTTTACGGAATTCTAACCGATTCACGATTGGAGAGGCACGTCAGGGGGTGATTCGCCGCTACATCCGGCACAAACTGATTCGAATTCGGTCTGGGTAAGCTGTGCGCCAACGGGTTACGCGCGTCAAGCAACCTCTGCCGGGTAGACGATTTGCAATCCCGGAGACATGTGATTGCCTGCGCTTCGAAAGCGAAGGCAGTTGCCTGTGCCAAGCTGGCTGTCCGTCGCCCGACAACCCGCCACGCCATCGAAAAGAACGTCAGCATGCGAACGTGGATTATCCGCCTGTGGCTGTGTTCGGCACTGTGCTCAACCGTCGTCGTTGAATCGTCGGCAGGGCCCGCCTCTGACAAGCGACAGACACCCCAGGTGCTGGCGCTCCGCCGGACCGAACCGGCTGTCGTCGACATCGATACAGAACGCACGTCGCGCGATCGCGATGCAGCGTTCGAAGGGGGCGTCGGCCGCAAAGTCAACGGGATGGGGACCGGCATCATCATCGACGAGCGCGGTTACATCGTCACCAACCAGCACGTCATCGCCGACACGACCTCGCAGCGCGTCACGCTGCACGACGGCAGCATATACAACGCCTACATCGTCTCGTACGATCGCACGCACGATTTGGCCGTCATCAAGATCGACCCCACGCGGCCCCTGGCGGTGATCCCGATCGGAACGTCCTCCGACGTGATGAAGGGCGAATCGGTGCTCGCCATCGGCAACCCCTTCGGCTACGAGCACAGCGCGACGATGGGGATCGTCAGCGCCCTGCTGCGGGACGTCGAAGTCAACGAACATCAGTCGTACAAAAATCTGCTGCAGACCGACGCCAGCATCAATCCGGGGAACAGCGGAGGGCCGCTCGTGAACCTCGATGGCGAAGTCATTGGCATCAACGTCGCGATTCGGGCAGGCGCTCAAAGAATCGGGTTCGCGATTCCCATCGACGACGCCCGGGTCTACATCGCGAAGCTGCTCGATATTCGCAAGCTGAACGACACCTTTCACGGACTCAATGCACACGACGTCAAGACCCCCGAACATAGGAAACTCGTGGTGGATGCCGCGGAATCAAACAGCCCGGCGGCTGCCGCGGGTTTCCTACCGGGGGACGTCGTGACTCAGGTCGGCTCGCTTCCGATCGTTGACCGGGCCGATTTCGAGCGGGGCCTGCTCGGCTACGCCGCCGGCGCGCCGATCGACATCGTCGTCAAGCGAAATCAGGAATCGGTCAAGCTGACGATGCAACTGGCCAAAGTGGCCGGAACGCAAACGGCGTCCACCGCGAAAGCCACGGCCCCGGTCGTCCGGCCGCGTCTCGTGAACGACGACGCCTCCGGCGACAAGTTCTGGAAGATCCTCGGAATGCGGCTGAAAAAAGCCCACCCCTCGCTGCTGGAGCGCTGCCGCACCCGCTACAATGGGGGCATGGAGGTTCTGGCAGTCCGAGCGGACAGCCCTGCGGCGAAGCACGGGATCGTCAAAGGCGACGTGCTGGTCGGCCTGCATGAGTGGGAGACGATCAAGCCCGAGGACGTGACGTACGTTCTCAATCAGTCGAAGTTCGCGGCCGGCCCGGAGCCGCTCAAATTCTACGTCGTCCGCGGGCCCGAGGTGCTGTATGGCAACTTGCGGTTCGCGTCGCCGAAGAGCGAGAACCCCCGCCGTTAGGAATCGGCTCCTGCCCGCGGGTCGGTGAGAGCGCCATGCCGATCCCTGAGCACGAGTTCGACTACATCGCCTGGATTCGCCAACAGGCCGCGCGCCATTCCCGCGTGCCGGTTGGAATCGGCGATGACGCGGCGGTCGTCGCCTTTCCCCCCCCCGGCAATTGCCTGGTGACGGTCGACATGCTCATGGAAGGGGTCGACTTTCTCATTCCACCCGCAACGCCATTGGAGGTGGGACGAAAATCGCTGGCGGTCAATCTCAGCGACATCGCCGCCATGGCCGGACGCCCCGTCGCCTGCGTCACCAGCGTTGCGCTCCCGCGCCGTGGGGGGCTCGAACTCGGTCGCGGTTTATTCGAAGGGCTCTACCGCTTGGCCGACGAATTCGACGTCGCGCTCGCCGGTGGTGATACGAACACCTGGGATGGCCCCCTTGTGATCAGCATCACGCTGCTGGGCGAACCGACCGGCACAGGGCCTGTCCTCCGTTCGGGCGCCCGAGCCGGAGACTGGATCATGGCGACCGGCAGCTTCGGCGGAAGCCTGGCGGGCCGGCATCTCGATTTCACCCCCCGCGTTCGCGAAGCGCAGGCCCTGCACCAGGCAGCCGCGCTCCATGCCATGATCGACGTCAGCGACGGACTCGCCGCCGACCTCGGCCACGTTCTTGAAGAGAGCCACATGGGGGCGATTCTCGACGAGCAGGCCCTTCCGATCTCGGCCGCCGCGATGTCCGCCGATGACGAACGTTCTCCGTTGGAACATGCGCTGGGAGACGGCGAGGACTTCGAATTGCTGTTCACGGTTTCGCCGGAGGACGGCAGTCGGATCCTGGCCCATCCTCCCTGCGCGACTCCCCTGGCGCACATCGGCGAAGTCGTCCGCGGTTCCGGTTGTCATCTCCGAACGCGCGACGGTAAGCTCGAATCGCTGTCCGGCCTGGGATGGAAGCACGGCTTCGAGTGACCCACCTAGGCCCTCGTTTCAGTGCCGGCGCATTGAATCCAACCGACCCCGAGACCATGCCCGCCGAATCGACCCCCTCCGCGACTTGTCTTTTTGCTGCGGCCGATGAACGCGCGACCGGGCAACTGGGAGCGCAGCTCGCGGCCGTGCTCGAGCCGGGAATTGTCGTCGCCCTCATCGGCAATCTGGGAGCCGGCAAGACGCGACTCGTCCGAGCGGTCGCCGAAGCTGCGGGGGTCGACCGTCGAGAGATCAACAGCCCTACGTTCGTCCTCGTGCATGAATACGAAGGACGCTGGCCCATTTACCATTTCGACACCTATCGCCTGCACGACGCCAGCGAGTTTGTCGATCTGGGAGCCGAGGAATACTTTCATTCGGCCGGCGTGTGCTTCGTCGAATGGGCCGACCGTGTTGCCCGCGTGCTTCCCGCCGACCACTTGAGGATCGAAATCACAACGACCGGCGACACGAGCCGCGAGTTTCGGATCACAGCGTTCGGCCCGCGCGCGGCGCGAGTTGTCGAACGGCTTGGCGTCGGACTCGCGGGGGTCGGGAAATGGGACCAGGGACCGGGGACCGGGGACCGGGAGGCAGGATTCGGGGTTCAGGATTCGGGGTGAGAAGTCGCCCACGACGCTTTTGGCCTTGCCGATCCGAGGTTCCTCCTGCCGGCATTCTCCGGCGATTCGTGGTGAATGCAGGCCCTTCGGATTACACTGAAACGCAGGCCTGTCTGCGGCAGAACTGCTCTGCATGCCAGGTCAGCCGCGTTCGACCGGACGATCGTGTCCGGGAATGGCTCAGGAAATCAGGGCGATGGACAGTTCGAAATCGCGTTCGCAGATCACTGACGTCCTTCGGTCGGGGACGCGCTCGGTGTTTCACACCGTGGTCGTCAGCAGCCTGCTCCTCAAAAAGCAGCTTTGGGTTTGGCCGATCATCGCCGGCGTGCTGCTGGGGACGATTGGCTGGTTCCTGCGCGGTTCGATCGAGAACAGCCTCAAGACCGACCTGCGTTCGGAGCTGCAGACAATCCTTGCGGCGGATGTGAAGGCGCTCGAACTGTGGATGCGAGCGCAGGAGACGACCGCCGTGTCGGTCGTCGGCGATGCACGCGTCATTGAATACTGCGAGAAACTGGTGGCCCTCGCGGCTCATCCCGAGACAAAACAGTTGGATCTGCTGCAAGCCACCGAGCTTGAGCATCTTCGAAGCGAGCTCGAGCCGGTGCTCACCGCACACGGTTACATCGGGTGGGTTCTCACCGACGGCACGCCGCGCATCGTCGCCTCTAAGCGAAATGACCTTGTCGGAGCGCCCTTGCCGAAAGAAGATCATCCCGCCGTGCTCGAACGGGCGTTGAAGGGTCATCCTGTCGTTTCCGCTCCGCGGAAAAGCGTCGTCCTGCTGCCCGCCCTGGATGGAACGATGAAGGCCGGCGTGCCGACAATGTTTGCCTGGGCGCCGGTCCGCAACAAATCGGGCGAGATATTCGCAGCGCTGGGCTTGCGCATCCGGCCGGAGCTCGAATTCACCGACATTCTGCAGATCGCCAGCGCCGGCGTAACGGGTGAAACCTACGCTTTCAATCGCGAGGGCGTTTTTCTGTCAAACAGCCGGTTCAACGATCAGCTTCGGAAGATCGGCCTCCTGCGCGACGAGGAAGATTCGATTCTCAATTTGCAAATGCGCAATCCCGAAGTCGACATGACGCTCGGCGGGCGACCCGAAAAGCGCCGTTCCGAGCAGGCCCTGACCTACGTGGCCGCGGCCGCCGGCGAAGGGAAGTCGGGCGTCAATGTCGACGGAAATCTGGATTATCGCGGAGTCCCGAGTGTCGATGCCTGGACCTGGCTGGACGAGTATCAGATGGGGGTCGCCACCTCGCAGGATGCCGCCGAGGCATTTGAGCCGCTGTACCTGTTGCGGCAGGTGTTCTGGGCGTTGTTCGCGATGCTGGGGGCGGCCGCCGCGTCGATCTTCGGGTTCACGATCATCGTCGCCCGGCTGAATCGTGAAGCCCGAATGGCCTCGCTCAAATCAAAGCAGCTTGGCCAGTACGCGCTCGAGGAAAAGCTCGGCGAAGGGGGAATGGGCGTCGTGTACCGTGGGCGTCACGCCATGCTGCAACGGCCCACAGCCGTCAAATTCCTGCATGCCGAAACGACCAACGATCATTCGATTGCCCGGTTCGAGCGCGAAGTGCGATTGACGAGCCGCCTGAATCACCCGAATACGATCGCCATCTACGATTACGGACGCACCCCCGAGGGAATCTTCTATTATGCGATGGAATATCTCGAAGGGATCAATCTCGAAGACCTCGTGCAGCGCTTCGGTCCGCAACCCGAGAATCGGGTGATCTTCATCCTGCAGCAGATTTGCAGCTCACTTGCGGAAGCGCATCGGATCGGATTGATCCACCGCGACATCAAGCCGGCCAACATCATGCTCACCGAGCGCGGCGGGCTTTACGATTTCGTCAAATTGCTCGATTTCGGTTTGGTGAAAGCGGTCGATTCCGAACGTGAAGCGAAGCTCACCAAGGCGGGCTCGTTCACCGGGACCCCGCTGTATCTTTCTCCCGAGGCGGTCCGGAGCCCGGACGACGTTGACTCGCGGAGCGATCTATACGCGGTCGGAGCGGTGGGTTACTACCTGCTCACCGGATCACCCGTCTTCGAAGGGACGAGCGTGCTCGATATCGTTCAGAAGCATGCCTTGTCGGCTCCCGAACCGCCGTCGCAGCGATCGAAGCAGCCCATCTCCGCCGAGCTCGAAGCGGTGCTGCTCCAATGCCTGGCGAAGCGACAGGAAGATCGGCCCGCAACGGCCGAGGCGATCATTGCCGCCCTCGACAACATCCACCCGGCGACCCCGTGGACCAACAAAGACGCCGAGCGGTGGTGGATCGCACAGGGGCTGCGGACTCCCCCCGACGGAGCACCTTCCGACACGCACGAATCGCGGCTTGGGGCGACGATCG
>JAGVKR010000144.1 GCA_020050375.1 Planctomycetales bacterium | reverse complement strand
CGATCTACTCGCTGGCGGCAGGTCCGCTGGTGGACATTGAGCGTCGTCGCGCCGCTGACGGCGACGGCGGCGCTGCTCTTCATTTCATTGCGGTTATCGGGGCCGGCCCCCGAGGCTGCCCGCGAAATGGCGTTGCGCGATTCCCACACGCCGCTCGTCGCGAACGCCCGATCGGAAGAGGGGCAACCGCTGGCAGCGAAGAGAGCCGACAATGCGGCCCATTCTCCCCTTCTCGTCGGCGCAGCGACATCGGCCTCGGGACGCCCCGAAAACCTGGACGGCGCGGCAGACGAAGCGGCGGCGCTGCGTTCCAATCCATCGGGCGAGGTTGCGGCTGACAAGGCGAAGGTCGAAGCGGCAACCGACGGTGAGACCTCGACTCAACTCGCTGCGCTCGTCGAGGGGATTCAGAAATCGAACGATCAGGGACAGATCGCCGTCGTGCGGGTGTCTGTCGTCGACCGCCGCGAGGGAATGGAGCTGGTGCAGGTCATCCTCGACAAGAAGCACATCCCCCGCGATCAGACGACCGCCGAGCGACGCGCGGCGACCGATGCGAAATCTGTCGCCGGCCAGGAGCCGTCAGCCGTCGTCCACGAAGCGCTGTTCGTAGTGGCTGATGTCGTCGAGTTGCGCGAGGCGCTCGAAGCGCTTCTCGCGCAGAAGGAAAGCGCCGTGGCATGGAAGCTCGACGAGCCCATCGATCTGCATCGGCTCGACCGCCGGTCTCAGCAGCGCGTCGAAGAAGCGATGGTGGCCCTCAGCGCATCGAGGCTGGGCGGCGCTTCGGCTGAGACGGCCTCGGCGAAGGAAGAGTTGCTCAATGACAAGCCTTTGGAGAAGACGGCGCCGCCGTTGCCGTCAGCCGCGTCCGCAAATTCCAAGATCGCCCTGGCCGATGTGAAATCCCAGGGAGGCCGATCTGCCAAGTCGGTCGCGGCGCCATCCGCACGGCAGTTGCTCGTCACGCTTCCCGATCAGTCGGTGGCGACCGCAGCCGCGGTAGAAGGCAAGGAAAAGCCGTCTGCCTTCGCGAAGGAAGCCAGCCCCGCGGTCAGCAAAGATGTGGCCGCTTCGCGTCGGTCGCTGGTCCGCGTGCTGCTTCTGGTTGAGCCGCAAGCTCGTCCCGCTGTCCCCGGTGAGCCGGCTCCCGCGGAACCCGGTCCGGGCGACGGCGCGATCTGACCCGTACCGGTCGCGATCGCCGGCGCGGCCCGTCAGTTGAACAACGTCCAGAAGTAGAACAGCGTTCCTCCCAAGGCGGCGGTGATCGGGAGCGTGAAGACCCACGCCAGGATGATCTTCTCTCCCAGGCCCCACTTGACGCTCGACGCGCCGCGCGTGGCCCCCACCCCGAGAATTGAACCGGTGATCGTGTGCGTGGTTGACGTGGGAATCCCCAGCCAGGCGGCGATCGTCAGCACAAGGGCGGCGCTCGTCTCGGCCGCGAAGCCTTCGGGAGGGCCCAGTTTTGTGAGATGGTGCCCGAGAGTCTTGATGACTTTCCACCCGCCGGCGGCAGTCCCGATCGAGATCGCCACGGCACACGCCACCTGCACCCACAATGGCACGACAAAATTTCCGTCGGCAGACGTTTCGTGAAACCGGCCGGCGACGAGGGCCATCGTGATGATCCCCATCACTTTCTGGGCGTCGTTGGTTCCGTGCGTGAAGGCCATCCATCCGGCCGAAACCATCTGCAGTTTGCCGAACGCCCGATTCAATGTCGATGGCCGCCAGGTCGCGGTCATCCGAATGAGGAGCACATAGAAGAAGTAGGCCGTGATGAAGCCCAACACCGGCGCGATGAGCATCGCGAGCAGGGTCTTCAAAATGTTCTCGCCGACGAGGATCCGGACCCCCGAGGCCGCCACCGCCGAACCGACAACCCCGCCGATCAGGCTGTGAGAGCCGCTGATCGGCATCCCCAGGACCGTCATCGCCGCCGCCCAGAGCGAAGCACTGAGGAGCCCCGTGATGATGATCACCATTGCGAGTTCCTGGTCGCCGACGGTCGTCGTCGAAACTCGCACCATGTTCGACATCGTGTTGGCGACTTCGTTGCCGATCATCGCCCCGGCCAGGTTGAGCACGGCGGCCATGATCACCGCGACGAACGGCGACAAGACGCGCGTGGCGACGATCGTGGCGATGGCATTGGCCGAATCGTTCCAGCCGTTCACGAAATCGAACAGCAGGGCCATGCTCACGACAATGATGACGAGCAGCGTGAGAGAATCCATGCGGCGGCAGGAGCGGCTGAAACGGGGCGAGCGGGAATGATTTAGTTCGGGTCCTCGATTTCGGATCGACTGTGGCGGACGCTTTTCCGCGACCGCCGCCGATCCGGGATCGATTGCGCCCCGTCACGTGTTCTTGAGCACGATGGCGTGAACCGTATTGGCAACGTCTTCGCAGCAGTCGATGGCCCCTTCGACAATCTCGTACAGTTCCTTCCACTTGATCAGGTCGTAAGGACTGAGTCCCGACTCGAACAGTTCGCCGAGGCAGCGATGGTAGATTTCGTCCCCTTCGTTCTCGGCGTCGTGGACGGCAATGATCGCGTCGTCGATTCGCGCGCCGTTTGTGCCGATCCGCCCGCGCTTCAGATTGCGCAGTCCGGCGACGGCGTCGGCGACCGAGT
>JAGVKR010000201.1 GCA_020050375.1 Planctomycetales bacterium | reverse complement strand
CAGCGGCCACGACAGCACCGCGACCCAGATCGGAAACAGATTCGTGAGCGTCAGCACGTCGGAGACCGGCAGGCGTGTCAGGGCAAAAAACGTGCTGACGAGGCTGATGCTGCCGGCAATGCTGCGGATCCACAGGCTCCACGAGTCCCACACGACGAGCTTCGCGCCGGCGGAGAACGCCGACAACCCGGCGAGCGCGAGGGGAATCAGGCACCGCGCCAGCGCGATCATCTGCCAGTCGCACTCTTCGCGCAAACTGTGCGCGCAGGCCCCCATCACGGCAAAAGCGAAAGCCCCGCACAACATCCACAGACACGGACGTCTGTCATTACGAAACGGCGCTGCGGCGGGTGTTTCCAAGATGCCAGGAACGAACGAAGAACTCAGGTGAACGCCAGAGCGCTGACAGAACGGAACTGCCTGAGGTGGCGTATCACAAGGAGCCGAACCGTGCAACGGAGGTTCGCGGTTGCCCTGTTTAGCCGCGAGGCGCAGCCGAGTGCCTCGACGACGACGCGCCGCCCCGCGTGTAGTGGAAATCGGCCGGTCGTTTTGGGATAGTCCGGTTGCAGACTGAGCGTTTCGCGATGACGCTCGGTTCGCATGGCACTCGGCTGCGCCTCGCGGCTAAACAATGTCGTTGGTTTCTGCCCCCTGATCCCTGCCTCCTGACTTCTTTTCCTTCCCATGCCTGCTCCCTTTCCCCGTCGGGCTCTCGTCAGCGTCAGCGACAAATCCGAGCTCGGCCCGTTCATCCGCGGGCTGACGCAGCTCGGCTTCGAGATTGTCTCGACCGGCGGCACGCGGCGGTTCCTGATCGAGCAGGGAATTCCGGTCGTCGACATCTCCGAGTACACCGGCTTCCCGGAAATGATGGATGGCCGGGTGAAGACACTGCACCCCAAAGTTCACGGCGGCCTTCTCGGGCGACCCGATTTGCCCGAAGACGCCAAGTCGATGCGCGAGCATGGGATCATCCCCTTCGAGCTGGTCGTCTGTAACCTGTACCCGTTCGAGGCGACAGTCGCAAAGGCCGACGTCACTGCGGACGAGGCGATCGAGAACATCGACATCGGCGGCCCGAGCATGATCCGCTCGGCGGCGAAGAATCACGCCTATCTGTCGGTCGTGACAAACAGCCGGCAGTACGCGAAGGTGCTGAGAGCATTAGAGGCGGGGCCTGTGTCCCCTGAATTGCGGCGCGAGCTGGCCGCCGCCGCCTTCGAGGTGACCGCGCGCTACGACGTGGCGATCGCTGCCTACATGGCCAAATTGGTTGAGATGGAGCACGGCCCGTTTCCGCAGGAAATATCGATCCATTTGACGCGCCGGTTCGATCTGCGCTACGGAGAGAACCCGCATCAGGCGGGGGCGTTCTACGTTGAGCCGAATGCGTCACCGGCGAGCCTCGCTGCCAGCGCGCAGCTCCATGGAAAGGAATTGTCTTACAACAATCTGCTCGATCTCGATGCCGCGTTGAATCTGGTGCGGGAGTTCGATCGACCGGCGGCGGTCGTCCTCAAGCACAATAATCCGTGCGGCGCGGGGATCGGCGAAACGCTGGCAGAGGCTTTCGAGAGGGCCTATTCGGGAGACCCTGTCAGCGCCTTCGGATCGATCCTCGGTTTCAATCGACTGGTCGACTTGGAAGTGGTTGACCAATTGTGCCAGCCCAATCGGTTCATCGAGGCGATCATTGCCCCCGATTACGTGCCGGAAGCCTTCGAGGCCCTGATCACGCGCCCCAAGTGGCGTGACAACGTACGGCTGATGCGGTGCCCTGGAATGAACGGCCCGCGCGAGCTGCTGCGCGACTTCCGTCGCGTGTCGGGGGGCCTCCTGGTTCAGGATGGCGACACGCTCCCTGATCCCGAAGCGGAATGGAAGTCCGTCGCCAATCGCTCTCCGACGCCAAGTGAATTCGACGATTTACGATTCGCGTGGAGCGTCTGCCGGCATGTCAAATCCAACGCGATCGTGTTCGCCAAAGAGGGAACAATCATCGGCGTCGGGGCGGGGCAGATGAGCCGGGTCGATTCGGTGATGATCGCATCGCACAAATCGCAGGGAAGGAGCCAGGGGGCGGTCGTCGCGTCCGACGCGTTCTTTCCGTTCCGTGACGGCCTCGATTTGGCGGTAAAAGCGGGAGTCACGGCGGTCATCCAGCCCGGGGGAAGCCGCAACGACCCCGAAGTCATCGCCGCCTGCAACGAACAGAACATCGCCATGCTCTTCACCGGGCGGAGGCATTTCAAACACTAACTGGAAACCTGCCCGAAGTTTCATCACAATCGGGCCGCGGTCTGTGATTGGGGATCGAGCGAACGTCGAGGGCGGGCTTGGTCGGCTTGATTCTCAGTTCTCACACTCGGCTCCGCCTCGCGGCTAAACATTCACCCGCTTGCCGCTCTCTTACTCCGAATTCCACACTCCTAACTCCGAACTCAACATCATGCCTGCGTGCGACATCGGTCTGGTTGGTCTGGCCGTCATGGGGGAAAACCTCGTCCTCAACATGGAGAGCCGGGGGTATCAGGTGGCGGTCTTCAACCGCACCGTCAGCAAGGTGGACGACTTCATCCAGCGGAACCCGGGGAAGAAACTCACCGGCTGCCACTCGCTAAAAGACCTGGTGGCCAATCTAAAGTCGCCGCGCAAGATCATGATGATGGTCAAGGCCGGCCCGGCGGTGGATGACCTGATCAAGGAACTGCTCCCGCTCCTCTCGAAGGGAGACATTCTGATCGACGGCGGGAACACGTATTTCCCCGACACCAACCGCCGCACGGTCGAAGTCGAGCAGGCGGGAATGCTCTACGTCGGCACCGGCGTCTCCGGCGGCGAAGAAGGGGCCCTCAAAGGGCCGAGCATTATGCCGGGGGGGACGGTCGCCGCCTGGCCGCACGTCAAGGAGATCCTGCAAAAGATCAGTGCCAAGGTCGGCCCGAACAACGACATCCCCTGCTGCGAATGGGT
>JAGVKR010000077.1 GCA_020050375.1 Planctomycetales bacterium | reverse complement strand
GGCCAACGACACCAACTACGGGCTCTCAGCGAGCATTTTCACCCGCGACATCGAACGCGCCATGCGCTTCGCCCGCGAAGTCGACAGCGGCAACCTGCACGTCAACTGGGGCACCCAGTGGCGCGCCGACCTGATGCCCTACGGCGGACTCAAAGATTCCGGCCTGGGCAAAGAAGGTCCGCACTACGCGATCCGCGAAATGAGCGAAGAAAAAATGGTCGTGTTTCACTTGAATTCGTAACGCGTCGAGAATCAACGTTTCGTCACACGCAGCACAGTGTCGCGCAGCGCCGCGTTGACTGAGATTCCGTTGCCGGAGTTGATCGTTGTTGTGCCGTTCCAGTCCATGAACGTGCCCCCTGCTTCTTCGACGATTGGGACGAGCGCCGCCGCATCCCACGGATTCATCATCGGGTCGACCATCACTTCGGCCCGGCCGGTGGCGACGAGGATGTGCCCGTAGCAATCTCCCCATCCGCGGGCGATGGCGGTTGATCCGATCAGCGCGTCCAAGGCGTCCTGCCGCCCGATCCGGGCAAAGCCCTGCACAGTCGTGAAACAGAATAACGATTGCGACAAATCGGCGATCGTTGAAACCTTCGCCGGGCGCGGCGATTCCCCCGGTCGCTGCCACCACGCGCCCAGCCCCGAGGCGCCCCAGGCCGTTTCATGCAACACCGGAAAATGACAGACACCGACAACGCAGCGCCCTTTGAATTCGACGCCGATCAACGTGCCGAACAGCGGCGTGCCGTGAATGAACGACTTGGTCCCATCCAGCGGATCGAGAATCCAGCGAAAGCCCGAAGTCCCCGGCTGCTCGCCGAATTCTTCGCCCAGAATTGCATCGTCGGGAAAGGTCTTTGCGATTTCGCCGCGGATGAACTGCTCGGCATTTCGATCGGCGATCGTCACCGGGGAGCTGTCGCGCTTGCGATCGACCGTCAGACTGGCCGACTGGTAGTGCTCGAGAATGAGGTCGCCCGCCCGACGCGCGGCCGAAAGTGCCAGATCGAGACGCGATTGGAGTGAGTTTCGGTCGAGTGGTTTTGAAGTCATGGTTTCAAGCATTTCATCAGATAGCGGTAATCGATTGGAATCACAGAAAGTTTCCTGGAATGAAACTCACTTCTCCTTCAGCCGATACAGCATCTCCCCCGCCTTTCGGACGAGCAGCACGCCTTCGTCCTCCCGGTTGGCGAACGACTCGACGTCGATCGTCGCCGGGTCGCGGTAGCCCAAATTGAGCTCCTTGCACAAGTCTTCGGAGAGACCCGTCGCCAGCGTCACCTGCACCCGGCACCGCTCGACACCGTTTTCGAACTTGCCCTGCCCGCGGACGTGCGTTGAATGTGCGAGCACGCCGCGCGGGATTTGCAGAAAGCGTTCGGGCTGGTTCGTGAAATAATCGCGGCAATGGTAGCCCACCTGCCTGATCAGGTCGCCGTGCGTCACCGAAATCTCGTTGAGATGTGGCGCGTAGATGATCAGCTCGCCCCCGTCGGCCACCACCGGCTCGAGCTTGTACATGCACTTGCCCGCGACCCACAGTTCGTCGTACATCGGCGGCGCGCACGAGAGGACCTGCCGGAACGGCTTGGGCACGCGGGTGATGTGCGTGCGCGCCGACAAGTCGGCGGCGGCGCTCCACGCCGCCTCGGGCGTGCCGTAGAACAATCCGTGCAACTCGGCTTTCGGAGAGACGACGAACGCCAGGCAGCGGCGTTCGACGGGGATCAGCGCCGCGGCCCGATCGACCACCCGCCGCACCGGCGTGTCTTTGACGCCGATGATCTCGGCGTTCGTGATGAGCGCCCCGAGCCAGTGGAAGAAATTCAGAATCTCGGCCCCCGCGATGCCGGGAAAGAAATACTTGTTGCCTCCCGAAAAACCCACGACCTCGTGGGGAAAGACCGGCCCCAGGACGAGCAGCACGTCGTAGTCGGTGACCCGCGCGTTGATCGTGACCGGCACATTCTCCGACAAGAGGCCGCCCGAAATCTCGCGCGTCTCGTCGGCCGACAAGCGGCCCAGGTGCAGCAGGCTCTCCGGATCGTCCCATTCGTGGTTGAACAGCCCCATTGTCGCGAACAGCCCGGCCCGTTCGTGCTCAGTGATCCCCAGCAGCCGGCACATCTGCCCTTCGTTCATCGGCGGATGTGTTCCCAGCGCGATCAACACGTCAAATTGCCGGGCCGCCGCCCGCAGTTGCTGGTAGACCGCGTCGAAGAGCAGCGGCAAGGGAGCCGTTCGCGTCCCGTCGGGGACGACGAGGAGCACCCGCTGATCGCGAAAGTCCTCGGTCGGCAGATGGCGGGCGATCCATTCGCGAACCTGCGATTCGGACAAAGTGCTTTCGGCGTTGAACATCACGAATCGGCCTCTCGTGTCAAAATCGCGAAACGATCGGGATGAACCCGTGGCTTCCTACTGCGGCTACCCTTGCCGCAGCACATGCTGATTGGCCATCGAGATTCCGGAAATCATCGATCCGACGATTCCGAGGTACCCCTGATCGGTTCCGCACAGGTACAGGTTGCCCAGGGGCGTCGCTCCGTCCCACCGCTTGCGCGGGGCACCGTAGACGCAGCCGTTGATGTGCCCGGTGAATTTCCGGATCGTCCGCGGCGTGAACGTGTCGGTGTCGATCACGTGCGGACGGAAATCGGGAATATGCGCTAGCGCCGACGCGGCAATTCGGTCGTGCCAGACCTGCTTGGCGTCGGCGTAATCTTCTTCCGACAGGTTCATCCAGTAATCTTTGTTGGCGAGGGCGGTGATCCGCACGGCTCCTTCGGGCAAGGGTTGCTCGTACTGAAAATTGTTGGGCGAGCAGATGATCCCGCTCCGCAGATCGCACGGCTGGGCCGGGTTGTCGTACACGAAGTCCGGTACGTCGCTGTAGAAGATGATCGTCTCGCGATGGCCAAGGTCGGCCGGCTGGCAGTCGAGGGAGGCGATCGTTTCGACGAACGTGATCTCGCCGGGAGCGGCGGCGGATTTCTCCGCGTCGACCGGCAACCCGCACAGGCGCATCGTCTCGGCGGCGCCGGCCGACGAGAGTATGCAGTCGGCCGTCAGCTCGGTGCCATCGTCGAGGACGACGCCGACGGCTTGTCCTCCTTCGCATCGAATCGCCCGCACGCCCGCCCGCAATCGCAACTCGCCTCCGGACTCTTTGTATTGCCGCACGACGTGCTTGAGAATCCGCCGCACGCCGTCGTAGGGACGGCCGAACCCTTCCCGGTAGATGCTGCGAAACATGATCACGAACTGCGCGAATTCCATATCGTGCGGCGTCGCGCTTCCGTAGAACATGAGTGGGCAAAGGAGCATGTCCACGAGCAGGGGATCGGTCAGATACGCCCCGAGCAGATCGGAAGAGC
>JAGVKR010000477.1 GCA_020050375.1 Planctomycetales bacterium | reverse complement strand
GGGGTTGCCCAAAAACGGATGCGACGCCCCTTCTCGTGGGCCCGCGCGACGAGTCGCGCGAGTTTGTCGTTCTCCGCATCCGGCATCGGTCCAGCGCCTCGCCAGTTGAAGTGCTTGCTCCAATTGTCACTCAGCAACGGCAGCAGGTGCGCTGGTGCCTCCGAATCCAGATCGCTCAACCGGCCGTCAATTCCGCAAAACCGCGGATTGTCCGCTGCGATCAGATTCCAGGCCCGGTTCCCACTGACCACAACGGTGACCGCTCCGGGCCTCTGCCCGTCATTGTCGGCGATCGTCAAGATGTCCGCATATTCCGCCAGGACTGTGCGCAGCGCGCGATACGTCGATTCCGCCACGCTCTTGACGTCGACGAGCAACGTGAACTGCCTCGCTCCACCGTACACGCTTCCACCGTTTTTCCGGACCTGTTGGCGAAGGGGTTCCAGATACAACGACGTCAGAGTCCGCCCCGGTCGAAGCTCCGCACGGTCGTGCCCGATCAGCAGTTGGCCCTCGAACAAGAACACGTCCGCTTCGATGCTGCAGAATCCATGTGCCAGCGCGTCCAACAGCGGCCGGGTGTGATTGTAGTCGTTGTGCGCATGTGCCGACGGCAATGGGGCCACCTCGACCGCCGCCACGCAATTTGCGACGGCCGAAATGACCAACAGCGTCACGCCCCAGATGTGAAGTGGAAGTTTCAGGTCGCCCTCATGCTGAGAGGTCAGGGGTTTGTGAATCGCCCGGCAACACGACAAGCCGAACGACGGTTTCGCATTCAGTATAACCGGTCCGGGACGGGAAGCAGTCCACAACAAAGGATCCTGATCTGTAAGAACAAGCCTTAGGGGGGAAATTCTGCGGCGACGGCCACCCGATGTGGCCCGCAAATTCTTTTTCACCAAGTGCACGGATCTGGAAAAGACGCGGCGTCTTGACGTAGGCCGTTGTTCGCCGAGTTGGGAAAATTGAAGGGTGAATTTCGGAAAGTGGGAAGAAGTGCGGAATTCGGAATTCGGAGTGCGGATCGGGTACGGCGTAAATTGGATGTTGGATGTTCGCGTCTCACGCATTGTCGCATCCACGCCGCTCGCCGCGCTTCGCCAGTTCGCCGGGGATGCCATCACACAGGATCTCTCCGCCGTTTCGAAGCTCTGTCGCTCTGTTCTCTGCCGCGCCGATTTGCGTCACACTCGGCTGGGCTCGCGGCTAAACAGTTCTTTGGCGTTTGCGGCTATCCGCCCAGTCACCGATCCACCTGACTCCGGTTCAAAAAACAACTCAACTGACCAAATTATCAGCCCTATGATTATCAGTCCGATGCACCTCGTGATTTCGGCGCATCCCGATCTGCGGTCGAATCTTCCGACGCAAATCGGGACACTGGAGTCCGGAAAAACATCGTTCACGCCGTGTTTGGGACAACGGTGGGCGCGGGCGCCTCGTCCGATCAAGAGCCGCTTTTCAACGCGACGCCTCGGTCGCTCATCGGGAATTCGAGATGCAGAAGAGGTGCTTCTCGCCGCGGATGATGAGATCGTTGTCGATCGGGGCCGGGGTGCCGCCGACGATTTCGTCGAGGCTGTTCGTGGCCACGACCTGCAGCTCGTCGGCTTCTTTAATGACCGCCGTCGTCCCGTTGCGGGCAGTCAGGTAGACGTATCCCCCTGCCGCCACCGGCGAGGCATACGCGTGGCCGTCTTCGAGTCCCGTGAGCCGCTGCGCCTTGTAGAACGGCGTGCCGGTGGCCGCATCGACGCAGGAGAGCATCGCCGACTTGCCCTTATGGAAATAGATGCGCCCCGATGCCAGGAGCGGAGAAGCCATATCGGACATATTCTCGCGGACCACCCACGCCACTTTGTCTGTATCCTTGATATCTCCCTGCCCGTCGAGGCGGAACGCGCCGAGGAATGCGCCTTGAAAACCGCTGCCGATGTAAACCAGCCCCTTATCCGCGACGGGCGAAGCCACCGGGCGAACCGTTTGCCCGTTGCAGCGCCACAGCTCTTCGCCGCTGTCCAGATCGTAGCTTCGCGCGAACTTCTGCCCGTTCATGATGATCTGCTTCCGTCCGGCGTGGTCGACAACGAGCGGCGTCGCCCAGCCCGTCAGCTCGTCACGATCGATCTTCTTGATCGTGTTGCCGGTGTGCTTGTCGAGAATGAAAAGTGCCGAGGGGCCTTTGTGATCCCAGGGGACGATGATCTTGTCGCCCGACAGCGTGGGCGAGCTGCCCTCCCCGAAGCCGTTGAGCGTCTCCATTTTTCCGAAGTCTTCGCGCTTCCACACCAGCTTGCCGTCCATCGTGTAGCAGAACAGGCCGCGCGAGCCGAAGTGGGCGTACACGTGCTCTCCGTCGGTGCAGGGCGAGGCCGAGGCGAAACCGTTCGTGTCGTGCGTCTTTTCGTGCGGTTGCGCGACGACGGCCGTCTGTTCCCACAGGAGCTTGCCGTTCTTCCGGTCGAAACAGAGAGTCTTGAAGGCGAAAGTCGGAAGCCCTCCCGAAGTCGATTCTCCGACCGGAACGGCCGTCGTGACGAAGATCTGATTTCCCCAGACGACGGGCGACGAGTTCTCGCGCCCCGGCAGGTCAACTTTCCATTTGACGTTCTTCGTGTTGCTCCATTCGGTCGGCGGATGGGCGTTGAGCGCCACGCTGTTCCCCGTTGGTCCCCGCCAATGCCCCCAGTTGTCAGCCTGTGCCAGCGAGCTCAGAGACACAAAGACCAAAGCAAAACACGCGGCGGATTTTCGCATGGGAGTTCCCTGAATGACGTGGACCATAATGGCAAATCGAGCTGCAAGGACGAGACGGCATTATTGCAGCGCGGGGCGTCCTCGATCAACGGATCAACGATTCACGGGCGGCACGGGCGGTTATGCGCCGATGTCCGACGGCTCCTGTCAGGGAAGATTCCGCCGCGATTCGTGACAAACGTCGTCAGTCCCCGGTTCACCAAGTATACTGATCCGCAGCGATTGACAGGTTGTCCGCGGTCAGAGTTGGAGTTGATAGATTGAACGTGGTGTCACCACAACGATCGACGACGCGTCCGAGTGCTCATCGGAGACGCCACGGCCTCTCGGAGACTTTGGCGAT
>JAGVKR010000542.1 GCA_020050375.1 Planctomycetales bacterium | reverse complement strand
GTTCCCTCGGCGCGCCCACGCCGGCAGCAAGTCGCAACTCGACGCGCCGGCGCCCCCCTTCGCAGCCGTTGTGATCCTTACCGTCTTGTCGATCGGAGGGTCGGTCTGCCTCGAACAAGACTACCTGTTTCGAAAATCGCCCGAGCAGATCTCCCGGCACTGCTATGGGTACAATCCGTTTGTGGAATCGCCGGAGATCGCCCGCTATCTGCGCGAGCACACGTCGGCAGACGATCGCATTGCCGTGATCGGGTCGGAGCCACAGCTTTATTTCTATTCGGGGCGCCGGCCGGCGACGGGATACCTCTATACGTATCCGCTGATGGAACCGCAGCCTTTTGCGCTCGCGATGCAACGCGAGATGGCTCGCGAAGTTGACGCCGCCGATCCCAGATATCTCATCTTCGTTGGAACCCCCACCTCCTGGCTGACCCGTCCCACGTCGCCGCTCGAGATTCAGTCGTGGCTCTTTCGGACGATCGCCGAGCGCTATCAGCTTGTGGGGGTCGTGGAAATCTCCCGGAATCAGCCTGCCGAATACCATTGGGATGCCGCGGCCGCGGGCTATGAGCCTAAGACGGAGAGCTGGGTGCGGGTGTTCGTTCGTAAGGGCCCCGCCGATTGACGGTCGATTTGCCAATCCGATTTGCGGCCGTTGCAAGTTACGGGGCCGGTGATCATTTTTTTCGGCGCGCGTATGACGTCGGGAGGAACACTTCCCCAACCGACTGCGAATCGGTCTTGAAGCGCCACACGCCGTACAATTCGGTCGGCGCCGGACAAAAGACGAACGGCATCGGGCCGAAGAAGCTGCCGTAGAAGCCGGCCCCGGCGCGTGAGTCCCACGTCGTCAGCCACGGACAGTTCGAAAATTTGACTGTGTCAATGATTTCCGCGGCTTCCGGCCTGGGAAACATCGTCCCGATGGCTTTTTCCGGAATGATCATCAGGTCGCCGGTCCTGACCTGGAAATGGGCAAAGTCCACCGCGCGGTTGCCCAGCCCTTCCATGTAGTACTGGAAACCCCAATGCCCCTGAAACGACATCGGGTCCATGCGCGACTGATGGGCTTTCACCAGCGACACCGCCGCTTCGCGGCCCGAAGCGGCCTGGCAGTAGTCGGCCCAGGCCACCATCAGCGCCACCGCAACCGCGGGGACCAGCCCCCACATCCACCTCGGGAATCCCGTGGGCGACAGTTCGCAGCGATCGTCAATCCGCCGGACGATCAGAATGCCCACCACGGGAACCATCGGCAGAACGCTGCGGCCGTTGCACGTCCAATTGACGTAGCCCGCGAAGGCGGCCGTTCCCAGGAGCCAAAGCGCCAGCAGCACCGCCCCGGCATCGCGATGCTTCCGAAGATCGCCGACAGCCAGCCAGAGGACGAGCCCCCCCAGCGTCGCCTGGAGCGCGAGCTGCGCCGTCAATCCCCACCGGAATGTCGGCATTACGATGAATGCAAACAGACGGCTCGACGTCCACAGGTCGATAACCACTCCCGTCGCGATGGCCGCCGCGGCGAGGATCGCCATTCCACGCCGACCCAGCATCCACGGCGCGCAGAAACCGACGGAGAAACAGCATCCGCCGGTGAAGCACAAAATCACGAGTCCCTGCAGCCAGAACACCGGCGCGAGCTGAGCGCGGACTTCCGCCGCGAATTCCGCCGCGTCGAGCAACAACCCCCGTCCGTACAACTGTTTGGTCCACAACTGGTAGCCGGTCAGAATCGCGATGGGAATGAGCAGCGCCACCAGCTTCCCCGCCTGTCGCGGACTTCTCACCAACGTGTACGCCGCGAGCAGGGGAATGAGGCTCGTTCCGAAGTATTTGGAAAGAGCTGAAGCCGCGATCAAGAATCCCGCCGCCGACAGCCGTGGCCAACTACCGGTTTCCAACCCTTCGATCCACAGCCCCACCGCCCAAACCCAGAAGCACAGCGCCATCGTGTCGCACATGACGCTCGTGCTCGAGACGAGGAACACGGGGGTCGCGAGCGTGCAGAGCGCCGCCCCCAGTGGCTGACGGCACAGCCGCCGCGCCGTGTACCATGTTCCCAGAATGGCTCCCAACGCCGGCAATAGAAACGCCACGTGGAGCGCGGGCTCGCTCCACCCCCCGACTGCCGCGGCCAGTGCGATGTAGTAGCACGTGGGGGGCGGGTTTTTCGTCGTGACGTGCATCGGGATCAGCTTGCCATCCCAGTTGACGGCAAAGCCAAAGAAATCAAGGGGGTGCGATTGAATGTGCTTCCCCGCCCAGAGGAACAGTGGATCGTCGATCGCATACGCCTTGTTGATGAACGGCACGAGGCAGGCGAGAGTCGCGAAGGTCAGCAGCGCCAGCTCGGCTTTATTTCGACCACATCCCGGCGACAGTCCGTGCGCTTTCTGAGGCGACATCTCTGGCCTTGTACGGAGCTATGACGGTCACAGCCGGCGAGTTTGCGTTCAATTCGACGGCTCGATTCTGACGTGCGCCGCACGACCGGTCAATTGCCGAGGAATGCAGGGAGGTTCGCTCCACAATCCGAGTACGGTCGTCGCAATCGACGAGTTGCTCCATTCCTCCCGGCGCACGGTCTCGACGTCCGTTTCGTTCCGCTTTCGGCTTTCCGCGTTCAGCTCTCCTCCCATGTCTTTTCCCGCTTTTTCTGATAAATTCCCGCTCTGCACACCAACCGCCTCTTGGGACAAACCACAATGGGAATCCTCGATCGCTTTTCGCTCAAGGGAAAAGTCGCGCTCATCACGGCCGGAGCCGGTCCGCTGTTTGGGAGCAGTCTCACCGAAGCCCTCGCCGAGGCGGGGGCGACTGTCATCACCGCGTCGCGCTCGCTGGAGCGCAACAAGGAGTATGCCGAGAGTCTGCGCCAGCAGGGCTACGACGCCCACGGCCTCGAGTTCGAATTGGGGAACCCCGACTCGACCCGCGCCCTGCACGACGAGCTGATCGGCCGCTTCGGCCGGCTCGATGTCCTCGTCAACAGCGCGCTGACTCGCGACGCGTACGGCGGCGGCGGATTCGATACGCAGACGTTCGAGCACTGGAAAAAATCGGGGACCGGCGATCTCGCCGGGCTGTTTCACGTCTGCCAGTTGTTCCTCCCTGACATGATCCGGCAGAAGCGCGGCGCGATCATCAACATTTCGAGCATCTACGGCGTCGTCTCCAACGACCCGTCGCTTTACGAAGGGACCGAAATGAAACAGCCGGCCAATTACACGTTTGCGAAAGCGGGGATGATCAACTTCACCCGCTATCTGGCCTGCTATTACGGAAAGCAGGGTATCCGTGCCAACTGCATCAGCCCGGGCGGCTATTTCGACAACCAGCCCGAGCCGTTTGTGAACAACTACAACAAGCGCTGCCCCGTCGGGCGGATGCTGGGGAACGAAGATATCAAAGGGGCGGTGGTCTTCCTCGCTTCGGACGCTTCGGAATACGTCACCGGCCACAACCTGATGGTCGACGGCGGCTGGACGGCGTTGTGAGCCGGAACGCCGGATTGGTCAATTCACGGCTACGATCATAAAGAAGGAGAGCCGGCCGGTCTCAGCGGCTGGGCCCATCGCATCAAAGCCGGGCAGGACCTGATGGGGCCGTTCGTCAAACGCTGTTCGGAAGTCCTCGATTATCTCATCGCCGAGCGCTATGCCGATCCCGAGCGCATCGCCGC
>JAGVKR010000131.1 GCA_020050375.1 Planctomycetales bacterium | reverse complement strand
GCCGTGGCGGCGGTGCTGCTCCTGGCGATCAGTTGCGGGAGCCTGGGATGCTTCATCGTCCTTCGTCGCTTGTCGCTGATGGGTGACAGCCTGGGGCATGCCGTCCTCCCCGGTGTCTGCCTGGGGTTCATGGTCACCTGGACGAAAGACCTGCGCTGGATTTTCGCCGGGGCGGTGGTCGCAGCGCTTGTAGCGAGCTGGCTGATCGGCGTCATCGAGCGCTACACCCGGCTCAAATCGGATGTCGCTTTGGGGTTGGTGCTCTCCGGTTTTTTCGGGCTGGGGCTGGTCCTTTTGAAGCGGATCGAAAAAACGGCCGGTGGGAGTCAATCCGGTCTCAATCAATTTCTTTTCGGTCAGGCTGCTGCGATCAACGAACGGGACCTGTGGCTGATCGGGGGGATTTCACTGGTCGTCGTTTTCGGCGTGGTCCTGAGTTTCAAAGAACTGGCGGTCACGAGCTTCGATGAGGGCTTCGCCGCCGCGATCGGGATTCCCGTCCGCCTCGTCCACTACCTGCTGATGAGTCTGACGGCGCTGGCCATCGTCATTTCTCTGCAGGCGGTGGGGGTCGTGCTGCTCTCGGCCCTGCTGATCACTCCCGCAGCGACGGCGCTGCTTTTGACCGATCGCTTGAAGATCATGGTCCTGTTGTCGGTCACGTTTGCCGCCGTCGGGGGTGTTCTGGGGCTGAACCTGAGCACTCTGAAAAAAGACCTGCCGACCGGGCCGATGATCGTCCTCGTTCTGACGATGATTTTCGTGGCCGCGTATCTGTTCAGTCCCCGCTACGGCATCGTGGCCCGGTTGTGGCGCCGCCGCCGTCGGGCGCATCGCACCCAACGCGAGAATCTGCTCAAGAACGTGTACCTCGCGATCACTTCGGCGGACGCGCGAAAGGCCGCTGGCGGTTCCGCCGCCGTGGGGCCACCGCAGATCGCGCTGGTGAACCTCGCGCAACTCCGCAGCGTTTCTCCGGCCGTCATCCGCACCGAGCTGCGACCGCTCGTCCGTCAGGGGTGGGTCGATCTCGCGGGAGACGTTGTGCGCCTGACCGAGCAGGGAGTGCGGCGGGCGCGCGAGCTCGATCGCAACTACCATTTGTGGGAACTGTTCCTGACACACGAAGTCCGACTTCCGGCCGATCACACCGAGCGGGACGCCGAAGACATCGAGCATCTGCTGACGCCCGAGCTCGTCCGTGAGCTGGAAGAACTGCAAATCGGAATGACGAATGTCGAAGGCCGAATGTCTAAAGAATGACGAAGCTCGAAATGAAAAAACTGCGATATGGTCGAGGCTTCTTTTTCGTCAATTTTTCATTTCCAGTTTTCGATTTCATGAGACATTCGGATTTCGACTTTCGTCATTCAACCCCTTTCAATGAACAGCATGCTTGGCCTGTCAATGACGTCTTTCATTCCACCATTTGATTTGAAGCGTGACGTGCTGTCGCTGTGGAGTGCGGGCAACGTCCACGACACCGCGTTCACGATTCTGATGGGAACACTGGTTGCCGTCGCCTGCGCCTGGCTCGGTTGCTGGTTGATTCTGCAGGGGCTGGCGCTGATCGGCGATGCGATCAGCCATACCGTGCTCCTGGGGATCGTGCTGGCGGTTCTGCTGACGGGTGAAGTCGCCGGGATCGGAATGTTTGTCGCCGCGACGATTACGGGCCTGGTCACCGTCATGCTCATCGATGCGCTCCACGTCAGCAGCCGCCTTAAAGAAGATGCGGCGATCGGAATCGTGTTCAGCGCGCTGTTCGCCCTGGGAGTAGCGCTGCTGGGGACCTTCGCCGGCGGAGCCCACATCGATACCGGGCACGTGCTGTACGGCAACCTCGAGTTCGTGACGAGCGGCCGAAGCGTCGTGCTGGCTGGCATCGACGTTCCCGTTCCGGTGTGTCAGATGGCAGTCGTCGTGATGCTCCTGATGCTGCTGATTGTTGCGTTCTACAAAGAGCTTCTGCTCGTGGCCTTCGACTCGCAACTGGCGGCGGCGATGGGCCTGCGGCCTGTCCTGTGCCGGTACGGGCTGCTGGCGGCACTATCGTTGACGGTCGTCGGCTCGTTCCAGGCGGTCGGTGCGGTGCTCGTGGTCGCGATGCTGATTGCGCCATCGGCCACCGCATACATGCTCACGAAACGCCTGCCGATGATGTTCGTTTACTCGGCCGTCGCCGCAACGCTTTCGTCGGTGATCGGCTTTCATCTGAGTTACTGGCTGGATGTCGGGGCGGCCAGCGCGATGGTGTGTGTGGCGTGCGGGCTGTTCGGTCTGGCGTTTCTGTTCGCACCTGAGCAAGGGGTGCTTTCGGCGGTCTGGCGTCGCGCTCGCGGGCGCTTGCGAGCCAGCCAGGAGAACATCATCCGCCGGTTGTGGAAGCTCTCTGCGGGGGTTCCCGAATTGGCTGTTTCGGCCGGTGATGTCTCGGCCGGAATGAAGCTGCCCGGCTGGCAGTTTGGCTGGTCGGTGCGATCCCTGATGCAGCGCGGCTGGATCGAAGCGCCTCCCGGAGTCGCGAGGTCTTTGCGGCTGACCGCGCGGGGTGCGCTCCAGGCGCAGCGACTCGATCGCGCCCATCGATTGTGGGAGACCT
>JAGVKR010000470.1 GCA_020050375.1 Planctomycetales bacterium | reverse complement strand
GGCTGTTCTTTCTTGAGCGCCGGGAAGGCGGCCGGAATGTTCGGTTCGACCTTGTCGCCCGGCTTGTCGTACTGTCCGCGGAGCATTACGAAGGCGTCGCGCGGCTTTTCGAGCTCCTTGAAGATGAACGTGCCGGGGATCGTGTCTTCGATCGCGACCCGTGCGAGGCGGGCTTGATCGGCAGCCTGTCGCACGGCGGCGACAGGAGATTCACCGATCCGTTGCACGTGGGTGAGATAGAACAACTTCAACTTCTCACGCAGCTCCGGCGGATGTTCCTTGTCGGGACCGGCTTTGAGGGCCTCTTTGAGGTCGCTGGGGATTGAATCGGCGTCGCGGTCCTGCATGCTGCGCCACCACGCCAGGAACGACGACAGCGGATCGGTTGCCGGATCGGTTTCGCCAATGACCTGCACGTGGTCGAGCCAAACCTGCCCGCTCTGCTCAGTGAACACAAGCGACTTGATGCGGGCCCCCGGTTCGAACCCAAGTTTCTCGAAGGGGAGAGTCAGCAGTGCGTACTCTCCGGCCGCAGGGAGTTCGCCCATATCGATGCGCGGTGAATTCAGATCGGGGCGTTTGGAGTCGGCCTTCATCGCGGCCGAATCACCCCACACCCCCTGCTTCGATTTGTCGGCATCGTCGATCTGAATCACGAACACGGTCGGCGGATGAAGCGGGTCGATGCGGACCCAGGCTTCGATTCGTCCCGCATGGGGAACGATGAGCGGCAGTGTCGTGAAATCGATGAAGACGTTGAAATGCCCGGTGCCGGCCATCGTCAGCGCCCGACGCCCCGACTTGACGCCGAAGTCGGGTTCCAGAGCCCACTCGGCTGCGTTGCGCGACGTGTTGCGCGTCTTGGCCGCGAACGGAAAGTCGTCGTCGAGCAGCACATCGCTGATGCCGCGTCGCGGCGGAGCAGGCATGATTTCCGCCGGGTCGTGATACTCGGCGCCGGCGAGAGCCGATTCGAGTTGTTTCGCCGCGGCCGCTTCGTTTTCCTGGGCCGCTTTCAAGGCTGCTTCCTGCGCGGGAGTCGGAACCTTGATGAAAGGGACCGTGTTGCGGATGTTGCCATCCATTCCGGGGTCGGCCGCCGAATAAAAAAAGGCGTACAGCTCGTAGAACTCTTTGGTCGTCAGGGGATCGTATTTGTGATCGTGGCACTGGGCGCAACCGGCGGTCAGCCCCATCCAGGTCTGAACGACGGTGCCGGTCCGGTCGACGGCGTAGCGATACAACAGTTCGGAATCGATCGAGCCCCCTTCCGCCGACGTGACGTTGCAGCGGTTGAAGCCGGTGGCGACGAGCTGATCGAGCGTCGGGTTGGGGAGCAGATCGCCGGCGAGCTGCCAGGTCGTGAACTTATCGAACGGCAGATTCTGGTTGAACGCCTTCACGACCCAGTCGCGGTAGGCCCACATCTGGCGCTCGTTGTCGAGATGCAGGCCGTGTGTGTCGGCATAGCGGGCAACGTCGAGCCAGTGACGGGCCATCTCTTCGCCGAAGTGGGGAGAATTGAGGTAGCGACCAACCATCGCCTCGTAGGCGAGGGGCGCGGTGTCGTTCTGAAAGGCGTCGACTTCGGCCGCGGTGGGAGGAAGACCGGTGAGGGCGAATGCAACGCGGCGGATGAGCGTTCCGCGGTCGGCTTCAGGCTGCGGCTCGAGCCCTTCGCGTTCGAGGCGCGCGAGAATGAACCGATCGACATCGTTTCGCGCCCATTTCCGATTCTGCACCTGCGGGACCGGCGGTTTGACAGGCGATTCGAGGGCCCAGTGTTTTTGATAAGGAGCCCCCTGCTCGATCCATCGCCGGATCAGCTCTTTTTCGGCGGCGGTCAGCTTCTTCTTGGACGCGGGGGGCGGCATCACCATCTCCGCTTCGTCGGCGGTGATCCGTTCCCAGACCGCGCTGTGCGCCAGTTCCCCCGGCTTGATGGCGGGCCCGCCGTCACGAGCGGCGAGCGCCCCCTCAGACGTATCGAGCCGCAAATCGGCCTTGCGCTGTTTCGCATCGAAGCCGTGACAGGCGAAGCAGTTGGCTGCAAGGATCGGCCGGATGTCCTCGTTGAAGCGGATTTTTTCCGGCGTCTGAGCCGACGCGCTGTCGACGCTCGCCAGACATGCCATAACGAGGAAAATCGACGCCAGTGCTTGGTTAACACAAAAAAGTCGGGTGCCACGGCCAGCGCCCGGAGGAAGTCGGCCGTGCGAATGGTGAGTTGATGGGCCTTGTCCAATGACGTTCGCACGGCCGACTCCCGTTGGTCGCTGGCCGTGGCACCCGAAAATCAAGCCGTGACAAAGTACTGAAATCTTTCTCATGGATGGTTTTCTCGGACCGATAACGCCTGATTTCCCGTCCCGGAGCCCGCGACCTCCAATGTACCAAATGGGGAGACCCTGCGCCGACTGCGGAGGCGGGATTCGGCTTCCCGTAGGCGCACGAGACACTTTGCGTGAGACGGCTGGCGGGTGCCGGGGTCAAAGCGACAAATCCATCGGCTGTGTCAAACGCAGTCCGTTGAATCAATACGAATCGGCGGTCGGCCGGCACAATCCGCGAGCGTGGCCCCGTGGCCGGAAACGGGGCCACGCTCGCGAACTGGTTCCGGTCGTCCCTTCACTCCTTGGATCGTGTTGCACGCTGTTACCCGTCATCATCGGCGCCGCTTTGACCCCGGCACCCGACGCGGACCCGCCAATTGCTACCGACGGGCTTGGGATTACGCTTTGCAGTCTGCTCGCGCTCGGACCGCAATCGCACGAATGTTGATGGCGACCTTGAATCGGGTCGGGGGATCGACTTGAATCGTCCTGTCGGGCATTTGATCGCGGAACGGTCCTTATTTCCTGAAATGCCCTCGGGCCTGGAGTTTTTTCGACGTGCAGATCACCAAGGCGGTTATCACGGCGGCCGGGCGGGGGGCACGGCAGTATCCGGCGTCGGATACTGTCCAGAAAGCAATGCTGCCACTCGTCGATCGGGACGGGCTGACCAAGCCCGTGCTACAGATCATCGCCGAAGAGGCGCTCGACAGCGGGATCGAGGAGATCTGCGTCGTCAGCGCGCCGGGAGACGAAGCGTATTACCGCCGGCAGTTCGAGGCGCATGCCGCCAATCTGCGATCGGCGTTCAAAGGGGTCGAATGGGCCGAGCAACAGATTGGCCGGCTGGCCGAGCTCGAACGG
>JAGVKR010000271.1 GCA_020050375.1 Planctomycetales bacterium | reverse complement strand
GCATGAGGGGAGACGCGATCATGCGTGGTCTCGGGCGCCACTGGCTGGCAAGCGTGCTGTGTCTCGGAGTCGTCTGCGGCATCCTTGCCGGCGACGATCGCGAGGCCGGCCGAAAAGAGAAAGCCGTAGCGACTGGTGCAACCGAATCGAAAGCACTGACCGCTGAAGAGTCGCGTGCCGTTTCGCTCGACGCCTTGCAGGAACTGGGCGATCTGGTCGGCGAATGGCGCGGGGTGGGGCGTCCCAAACGCAACTCGACCGCCGGCGCCTGGCTCGAAAAGGGAGAATGGGTTTGGGAGATCAAAAAAGAGCGCGTCGGGCTGCGGTACAACGTGAAGGACGGCAAGCAGATCGTCACGGCCCTTCTGACATTCGACCCCGCCAAGCGCGAATACCAGCTCGACGCGACCCTCGACGACAAATCGACCCGGCGCTACACCGGCACGTTCGCTGACAACCGCCTGACGCTGGTTTCGCTCCCTAAAGCCGAGGGAACCCCCACGGACGGAAGAATCCACCAGCTCGATATCAAGCAGCTCTCGGACAAGCGGACGGTGGTGCTGTACCAGTCGCGGCTCAAAGAACAGCAGCAGTTCGCGCTGGTGGCGGAAGTCGGCTATACCCGCGAGGGGACGAAGCTCGCCGAAGAAGGTGTCGACGGCCCGCAGTGCATCGTCACCGGCGGCAAAGGGACGTCGAGCACCGTCTACAAAGGGAAAACCTACTGGTTCTGCTGCACCGGCTGCCGGGACGCCTTCAATGAAGACCCGGACGGGGTGATCGCCGAGGCGGCAAAACGAGCGGCGAAGAAGAAGGACGGCGCCCAGCCGAGGAAAGGCGCAGTTTCGACTTCGCCGCTGGAACGCGACCGACACCGGAAGTTTTCAACCAGACCGGCGTGCAACGATCATTTGCCGTTGGGATTGCGGAACTTCCTGCCGGCTGGACCGCCGCTTGTCGGGGTCGTCGTCTTGTTTCGATCGTACGCTCCCGAGACAGTTCCGCTCGACACCGAGCCCGGCGGGGGCTGAGGAGCGGCGGCGCCGCGCCCTGCGTTCTTCAACGTGTACTTGCCGTCATCCCCCGGAACAAACAGGCGACGCTGCGACTTGTACCCGATGAAGCTCAGAAAGTCGCTGAGGCTGACGACGCGAATTCCCCGTTCGCGGGCCTGCTGGTCCATTTCCTTGTTGAGCTTGGTGATTTCGATGCTGATCGAATTCTCCTCGTTATCGGTGGGGCCGGCGCCCGGCTCGGGGAGCGCCCCCTTCACGAGGAACTTGGTCTTTTCCGTAAGCTTCGGCTTCTTATCGTCTGACAGCTTGCCGTTGACCCACAAGTTCCCCTTGTCGTCGACCTCGTTGTCGATCGTCCCGCCGGCCGTCGCGACGACCTCATGGAGGATGTCGCGATCGCTCTTGCCGTCGCCGTCAAGATCGGCGATTCCGATGAACGCAAACGACTCGCCGCGGCCCGAGCTCCACAGCGGAGAATAGATCGGGTCCCCTTTCCCGATCGGATGGTAGAGGTCTTCATCGAGGATCTTGGCTTCCGCCGAGTGCGGGCCGGTGATCCGTGTGACCTCAATCGCCCCCTTGACGTCTTCCGGCCCGGTCGATCCCGGTCGAGAGCCACGTCCCACGCCCGAGTTGTTCTTGCGATACACGCTGAACGTCGTTCGGGCGCGAAGGCCGTCGACTGAACCGAGATTGATGTAGACGCGGCGGGTGACCGAATCGATCCATTCGATCGTGCCGTCAGCCACTTCGAACGTGACGCGCGTCTTCTGCTCGAGCTCGTCACCAACCTTGCGGTTGATGGCCAGCAGGTTTTGGACGCGTGTCTCGAGTTGCTTGATGCTGGCAGTCGTGGAGGCTTTGTACTCGTCGTATTCCTGTTGCGTCTTCGCCACCTGATTGCGCAGCTCCGCCAGGCCAAGCTCCTTCGTCTTGAGCTCTTCGGAGTGCGTGTTGTCGGCCTTGGTCTTGTCGGTATCGGCCAATTCACGGGCCGCCTTTTCAGCCCCCAGCTTGGCGTTGAGCTCTTCTTTCGCCTGCAGGAACGTGGCCAGCTCGGTCTGCAACTGCTCATTCAACTTGTCGCGATGGGTGGTGACGTCGCGAAGCGCCTCGGCCTGCTTCACGAGCGTGTCGTTGTAAGTCGGCTGTGGGCTGCCGTTGCTGAACTTCTGGATATGGTCAAACATATCCCCCAGGACCGTATTGGGGTTGCTCGTGTCTGCCCCCACATCGGCGTATTTGGCCCCCAGCAGCTTCTTGATCTGTTCGATCTGGTCGAGAGCCGACTTCAGCGCGGAGTCGGAGTCATTGGCCTTTTTGGTCAAATTGGCGTTCGCCGTCTTGAGCTCGCCGATGCTGCCGCTCCCCTTGTGCGCCAACAGCCAGCCCACCCCGCACACAATGCTGAGCAACACAAAGAACACGAGCGCGTAATGGACACCGGTGGGCTTGGACGAAGAGGCCATCGAATTAACTCCGGAATTGGTGCAGACTTCGGCTTATCTATCGATTCTAAAAGGAGATAGACCGGTGTCAACAACTTAATCGACCGCTGGGCAAAGTGCGAGCTTTTTCCCGAATTCCACGGACAAATCGATTGTGCCGATCGCTCGCTGGACACTCGCGCAGAACCGTTCGAACGCAAAACACGGCTTGTCGCTTTTCACTCTCGCTCTTCGGTTCTCCGGTTTCCATCGGCGATTGTCGCTCACGCCGGACACCCGGTCTCCGCCCCCTCAGCCCACATTTTCGCCGGGGCTGGGATTTTCATGCTAGAGGTCTCATAATCCGCAGACGTGTCACGAGGATGTCCCGCGGCGCTCGCGCCGCAGGTGGCGCATCCGGCACGTTCGCGTAACGCCGGCGGGATCACGCGGCCCTTGTTTTCCGGTGAAATCTTTCATGCCCGAGCTGTTGTATCTGATCGACGTCTATTCGCTGGTGTTCCAGGTCTTCCACGCGATTCCGGAAATGACCGGTCCGCAGGGACTGCCGACCAACGCCGTCTTCGGCTTTACCCGCGACATTCTCAATATCCTCAAGCAGAAGCGGCCGACGCACCTGTTGTGCGCCACCGATCCCAGCGGACCGGGCGAACGCGAGCGCTACTACCCGGCCTACAAGGCCCAGCGCAGCGAGACCCCGCCCGAGCTCAAGCCGCAGTTTCCCATGATCGGCGAGACGATTCGGGCCTTCGGAATCCCCCTGCTGGAAGTCGCCGGCTGGGAGGCCGACGACGTCATTGCGTCGGTCGTCCAATCGGCCCTAAAGCGCAACATGGATGTCTGCATCGTGAGCAACGACAAGGACCTTCGGCAACTCCTCAGTCCCCGAGTCAAAATCTATCACGTCCGCAAAGATCAGTACCTGACCGAGGCCGAGTTGCTCGCCGACTGGGGGGTCCGTCCCGATCAGGTGATCGACTTCCAGTCGCTCGTCGGCGACAGTGTCGACAACGTGCCGGGAGTTCCACTGATCGGCCCCAAAAAGGCTTCGGCCCTGCTGCAGCAGTTCGGCACCCTGGAAGAGGTGCTGGCGCATGCCGATCAGGCGCCGGGCGCGAAATTGCGCGAGAACCTCAAGACGTTCGCCGAGCAGGCCCGCCTCAGCCGACAACTGGTGACGCTGCGCCGCGATCTGCCCCTCTCGCTTGACTGGGAAGCCGCCCGCGTCGGCCAGTGGGACGCCGAGCGCTTGCAGGAATTGTTTCGCGAGTACGGCTTCCGCCGCTTCGGCGACGAAGTCCGCGCCCTCGACACCCCCGCTGATACGTCCCCAACGGCGCCTCCCCCCCTTCGGAAGGGGGGGCAGGGGGGGTCGCGCAGCAAATCCCCAACGCTCGACTTCGGCGATCACGACTCCGACGAACCGACACTTCCCCCCCCTCCGAACTCCGAACTCCAAACTCCGCATTCCACCGAACCCGCTGCCCTTGCAACGCCCCCGATGGTTGACGCTACCCCGCTCTCCGCGCCGTCCACTCCGCACTCCGAGCTCCCCACTCCGCACTCCTCCAAGCGTCCCCTCACCTTCTCCATCGTCGACACCCCCAACAAGCTCGCTGACCTCGTCGCCCAACTCACCGGTCGCAGGCGGTTCTGTCTCGACCTCGAAACGACTTCACTCGATGCCGTCCGGGCCGACATCGTCGGCTGGGCCATCAGTTGGCAGCCGAATGCCGGCTATTACATCGCCGTCCGCGGCCCACAAGGGCAGCCGCAGCTCGACCCGCAAGCGGTTGTCGACGCCATGCGGCCGATCCTGGAACACCCCGACGTCGAAGTCTGCAACCAGAACCTCAAGTACGACATGCTTGTGCTCCGCCGCGCGGGGATTCGGCTCTGCGGCATCGGGATCGACCCGATGATTGGGAGCTATCTGCTCGAAGCCGGCGCGCGGAGCCACAGTCTCGACGAGCTCGCCCGGCGCTATTTTCATCACGAGATGATTCCGATCACGAGCCTGATCGGCAAAGGGCTGTTCCAGAAGCGGATGGACGAGATCGACATCCCCCTCGTTGCCGAATATGCCGTCGAAGACGCCGAAGTCGCCTGGGAATTGTCAGAACTGATCGCCAACAAGCTGCGCGACGAGAACTTGTGGGATCTCTACTGGAACCTCGAGCGGCCGTTGATCGACGTCCTGGTCGAGATGCAGCACAACGGGATCCGCGTCGACGTCGAGCGACTGGCCGTGCAGAGTCGCGAAATCGAGCAGCGGCTCACCGGGATCCGCGAGCAGATTTACAGTCTCGCCGGACGCGAGTTCAACATCGATTCCCCCAAGCAGCTCCAGCAAATTCTCTTCCACGAGCTGAAGCTGCCGGTGATGCGGAAAATCAAGACCGGTGCGAGCACCGATCAGGAAGTCCTCGAGCAACTCGCCCCGCTGCACCCGCTCCCCTCCAAGCTGGTCGAGCATCGCGGCCTGACGAAGCTCAAAAACACATACCTCGACGCCCTGCCGGCGATGGTCAATCCGGACACGGGTCGCATTCACACTTCGTTCAACCAGGTCGTGGCGGCGACGGGCCGTCTCAGCTCGAGCGAGCCGAACCTGCAAAACATCCCGATTCGCACGGCGGAAGGCCGGCGGATCCGTCAGGCGTTTCTGCCGTCCGATCCGGCCTGGCAGCTCGTCTGCGCCGATTATTCGCAAATCGAATTGCGGATGCTGGCGCATTTCAGCGGCGACCCGGTCCTGCTCGAAGCCTTCCAGCAGGGAGGCGATATTCACACGACGGTGGCCGCAGAAGTCTACGGCGTTGCCCCCGACCAGGTCGACGCCGACATGCGGCGTGTCGCCAAGGCGGTGAACTTCGGCGTCATCTACGGCCAGAGCCCGTTCGGGCTGGCGGCCAACCTCGGTATCCCACAGGCGCAGGCCGCGCTCTTCATCGACAATTATTTCGCCCGCTACGCCGGAGTCGACCGCTATCTCGAACAGCTTTTGCGGGAATGCATCCGCACCGGTCATGCGACAACGCTGCTGGGACGCCGGCGGGCCATTGAGGGAATTCGGAGCACGCCGCAAGCCAATCGGCAGCGCAACCTTCCCGAACGGACGGCCATCAACACCGTCATCCAGGGATCAGCCGCCGACCTGATCAAACAGGCCATGATCCACGTCTACCGACGGCTGGAGCGCGAGAAGCACCCCGCGCGGCTCTTGCTCCAGATCCACGATGAGTTAGTTCTCGAATGCCCGGCCGACCGCGTCGCCGAACTGGCGACGCTCCTCCGCGCCGAAATGGAACAAGCCTTGCCGCTCTCGGTGCCGATCAAAGTCGACATTTCGGTCGGCCCGAACTGGCTGGATACGGAGACGATCTAAAAACTCCCGGACGAACCAACCTCGCCCCAGCGAGCCGCCGGCTTAATGCCGGCGGTACGTTGTGAATGAAATGACACAATGCAGACGGACGGCGGGGATCAACCCCGCCGCTCGCTGGCTTCAGCACAATTTCTCTTCCTCAAGTCGATCCAAACATGCCCACGTTGAATGAAAAATCGGGCGGCTACGCGGTCGCCGTCGCCTCGCTCTCCGGCTTTTACATCGCCGCCATTGAAGACACGGTCTCGGAGGCGGAAACCCTCGCGAAGCACCTCGCCGAAGAAGGACGGGTCAACACGTTCGTTTTTTTCATTGATGTGGGGTTTGTGTGGGAATAGACTGCTGCCACGTGTCATCCCAACGAATACAAACCGCGTTCCGTTTGGCCCTACGCTTCCACCTCTTCCAGCATGAAACGCTGCACCACCCCCAACACGGCGTATCGCCGTTGCAGAAGAGGGGGGAGCAACTGGAAGGCGACCACCAGCCCGCGGCAATCGGGCGAACCGCAGCGACAGGCCATCGTCCAGCCGTCGCTGATCGTTGTTGAGTAGTCGAACCGAATCTCCTCTCCGGCAGCGATTGCGCGCAGGGCCACCAGCCGCGTGTTGTCGACAACACCAGCGTTGGGTGTGCACGAGTGATTCGCGAAGCGGCCCGGCCCGTCAAGATCGAGGTAGCGATCGACGCCGATCTGCAGCGCGTTGGCCGCGCCGGCGCCGTTGGCTCGAACTTCGTTCAGTGTGAGTAAAGGGCCCGTGAACCGCAGGATCTCGCATCCGGCAGCAATAACCTCCGCGGCAAACAGGCCGCGCCCCACGTCGCATTCGAGGATTGAGAGGGCAGGGGGCATCGGGAGAAATGACGAAGGACGAAATTCAAATGTCTAAAGAAAGACAAAAACACAAAAGGGAAAATGGCCAAAGGCGCCTTTAGATTTTTGTCTTTCGGATTTCCTTAGACATTTGTCTTTAGGCATTCGAGCTTCGTCATTTGCCACTCTTTCCCGTCAGCATCTCCGGTCGATCGACGACGAGGTAGTGCCCGTGGTCGGCCGTGACGATCAGCAGCGACTCGTTCCAGTTGCTGTGCCGCTCGACCCAGTCGGTGATCGTTTTCACCGCCGCATCGCCGCTGTTGACCGCGCCGATCGACGTGTCGATGTTGTCGTCGTGATTGGCCCAGTCGACGTCCCCCGCTTCGACCATCAGCCAGAAGCCGGACCGGTTTGTTTCGAGAACTTTGAGCGCGGCGGCCGTCATGTCGGCCAGTGTGGGATTTTCGTTGATGTCGGCCGTCGTGTACTCCTGGGCCACCTTGCTCCGTCCGATCGCCGGATCGTACCGGCCGTCAGCCGTCTGAAACGGGAGACAACCTTTCGTTTTCGCAACGCCGTAAAACCCGAACAATCGCTGGTCCCCCCCAGCGGCTGCCTCCGCGGCCGCCGTCAGACCCGCGCGGCCACTCACACCCGCGGTTCGCTCAGAGACCACGTATCGACCGCCGTGGGCAACATCAATCTTCCGGCGGTCTTCGGCTGACATCCACGGGTTGCCGGGCACGTAGTTTTTGCCCTGCGCCTTGTGTTCTTTGAGCTCGTCTCCAAAGCCTCCGCCGATCAGCACGTCGACGCCTGACAAAGGCTTGTTCGGATGTGAAATCGATGGCAGACCGACGAGATCTCGGGCGATGTCCTGATAATCGTCGCGGTCGACGTTCTGCGCGTAGGCACATGCCGGCGTGGCGTGACTGATCGGCACACTCGTCAACACCCCGATTTTCAGCCCGCGCTCCTGCAGCTCGTGCGCGACGGCCGGCACGTGGTGGCCGGTGACGTCGACGTTGATGGCGTTATTGTAGGTCTTGACGCCGCTCGTCATCGCCATCGCCGTCGAGGCCGAATCGGGATAGGCGTGCTCTCCGACTCCCTTGGCATCTCCCGCCGTTTTCGCGATCGGATAATAGGGGTCGTTCCCCGGCGTCCACGGATTCGGGCCGGCCTTCTCGACGTTGTAACCGCCGCGAAGCTTTCCTCCGGGGTTCAGCACGCGCTGTTCGTCGATGTCGACGTCGGTCCCCTCGTTATGCGGGGTCGTCACCATCCAGCCGAATTGCGTCGTTCCGTTGGCCGTGTAATCCAGAAAATGGAGCCCCGCCCCGCGACCTTCCCGATACGCGACATCGCGCCGATTGTACGTCGCGGCGATCCAGGTGGTCTGCCAGTCCATCCCGTCGAAGATGACGAGGAAGATGTGCTTCTTTCCGGCGGAGAACCCGGCCCGCTGGATCGCAGCCAGATCGGTTTGATCGAGGTATTCGGCCTGCGGGTTGAGCGTGTGGGTGGGAATCGATCCGTAAATCCGCCGCAGTTCCTCGGCACTACGATAGACACTGTTGGCGCCGGTGTAGTCCGTCAGGTCGATTCCTTTGCCCGCCCCTTTTGTGCCGAACGTATACACCGGGATCAGGCGGTTCGTGTGACTGCCCCACGCCGTGTATTTCGCGGGATCGGGCCCCCAGTGACCGAACGGCGAAACGTCGGCAGTGATGGCCTGCGTCTGCAAATCGCGGAGAAAGTCTTCTCCCGAAACTGCGGTCGCGGGAAGCCAACAAACACCGATAACGACGAACATCGCAACCGAACGCAGAGCAGGCATGGCGTATGAAATCAAAGGCGAGGGATTGACCGAACAGGCCGGCGATCAATCTTAACGGTTCAGACTCCACCGCTCAAAGCCTCGACACCCCATCCGCTTTTGGCTTTCCACTCCCCACTCCGAATTCCGCACTCCGCACTTCATCAACTTTGCCGATTCCATCAAGTTTGAGGCCCGGATCAGCCGATACCTCTCCATAGGGGGAAATTGCGCCGCGATCAGACGTGCCACGGGCAGTTCGACGGCGAGTCAACGCGAGGGTTCCCCAATGCTCGGCCGATTCGTCGCCATCACCGGCGGCCTGTTTCTCGCCCTGGTGGGCTGGGCCTGGCTTCGAGCCGAGACGCCATCAACGACGCTCTCGTCGTCCGCAACCTCTCCCGATGGCTATTTTGCCGTCGACGTCAGCTCCGCCAAAACCGCGATCGACCTGCCGGGGAATCTCGACGGGACGTGCGACCTGATCGTGAGCAGCCTGGGAGACCCGGACCAGACGTTTCGAGTTACGCTATCGAACGAGACAGAGCCTGCGCACACCCCCGCCGCTTTGCGCGAGATTGCTCCCTTGCAGTGGACGCGGTATCAGCCAACGGCCCCCGCGACCGCTTTTCCCTCAAGCCTCGAGCCTCATGCCTCAAGCCTCAAAGCCCGCGATTTTCACCTGCACGTCACCGACACGGCTCTCGAAGACCCGCGCGGCTATACGCGCGTCGACGCGAGACTTGCGACCGAGGGACGCAACATCCGCGTCTATTGCGACGTGCAGATCAAGCCGGCCGAGTTGGCGGCGGGATTGATCGATGAAATCGTGCGTCTGCTCGACGAGCGGATCATTCCGCGCAGCCGGGAATTCCTGGGAACGCACAGCGACGTCGACGGCGACGGCAAGCTGGCGGTGCTGCTCACTCCCTGGCTGGGGCATTTGCAGGGAGGACGCACGTCGGTGAATGGCTTTGTCCGCAGCAGCGATTTTCATCCGGGCGGGATCGCGCCGTACAGCAATCGAGGCGACGTGTTGTATTTGAACTCGGCGCTCCGCCCCGGACCGGAATTGGCCGCGCTCCTGGCCCACGAGTACACGCACGCCGTGTGTTGCAGCCTGCGACAGTTCAGCCCGCGGCGATCTTACGGTTTCCCCGACGAGGCCGACTGGCTCAACGAGGCGATCGCCCACGTCGCCGAACGTCTGCACGAGACCGGCTGGTCGAATCTCGATCGCCGCGTTCAGAGTTTTTTGGAGAAGCCGCACGAAACTCCGCTCGTCGTGCGCGACTACTATCGGGCTGGATTATGGCGCGATCCCGCCTGCCGGGGAGCGACCTACCTCTTTCTGCAATGGTGTGCCGACGGCTTTGGAAAGGAACTGTTGCACGAGCTGGCCGTCAACCCGCAAACCGGCATCGAGAACCTCGAAACGGTCACGGGACGCCCGTTCGCCACTCTCTATCGGCACTGGACGATCGCCCTGCATCAGAGCGCGCTCCCGTCGCTCGATCTCCAGAGTCAATTGGGAGGTTGTCAACTGGCCGGGCCGCATCGACATTTTTGGTCGGCGACAGACGGGCCGCTCGAGCTCAAGTTGCGCGGCACCGCGACGGCCTTCGTGCGCTGCACCACGCCTAAGTCGAACAACCAGCGAAACTGCGTCGTCATCGAAGCCCCGCCTCACGCCCGGCTGCAGGTGACAATCGCCGGCGACACCAGCGCCGAGCGACCCACACCAACCTCGTTCCCAAGCTCCGCTTGGGAACGCACCTCCCGAAGCTCCGCTTCGCCTGCCGATCCCATCCGCCAGACATCCGCCACGATCGAACAGTGAGGCCGTGTGCAGGTCTGTAGTGTGGACTTCAGTCCACACGCGATGTCGTCTCGTGTTGGCTAAAGCCAACACGACAAGTTGTTTACGACCGTCAACTCAGTCGCAACATTCACACACACTGAGACCGTGACCCGGTTGTTCGGGCAATGAACGCGCAGCAGAGCTGCGAACGAGGCGTGCCCAAGCGGAGCTTGGGCACAAGGACGAGGACGGCCCAAAGCTATTCCTTAGGCGGCTCGTCGGACTTCTTCTCCGTCGCGTCCGCGTCCGGTTTCGCGCCGGGCTTGGCCTTGCCGCTGACGTCGGATGCCGTCGGAAGCAATTCTTCGCCGGTGATGTCGCCGCGGACGGCATATCGGCTCCGCAGCATCGAAACGGGATACATGCGGATCACTTTGTTCTTGTAAGTGAGCCGGCCGTCGGAGTCGCGTCCCAGCGAAACGGCCACCTGGTCGGTCGCGAGATTGGCGTACAAGGCGGCGAAAGTCTCGGGATCGACCACTGCACCGGCCTCGAGATCCCGAATCGTGTTGGCGCCACCGGTGAGGATGGCGAAGACATTCATCCCTTTGGTGGCCGGGATATATTTTCCCTCATCGATGAGCGAATCCATGGCGAGTCGGAGCGCGTCGGCAGCCGCTTTGATCTTGATTTTGCTCTCTTCCGTGATCTCGACGCCGGACTTGTTCTCCGCGGCCGGTTTCGCGGCGTCCGTCTGGGCGACCACGATCGCCGGCGACAGCAGTTGCGATGCCCCTGCCACATAACCAACCGTCAACAGCGCCACGCTTCCGAGAATTGTCACCGACGTCCGCATGAGCCACTCCTGCCTGAAAAAGGTGCCTGGAAGAGAAACCCGAGCCGCCCGCCCCGCCCCCGGCCCGGGTTTGTGCGTTGCTTCACCACGCCGTTCGGCCAACCGCCACTCGTTCATAGTGGCGGTTGGGGGACGGCGATGCAAGGGAAGATTGGGCGGCGTGCCGCAGGCGCCGCAGGCTTGAGGCTTGAGGCGTGAGACTTGAGACTTGAGACTTGGGGAAGAGATAAAGCCGACCCGCGGCTTTCGGGTTTGCCTCAAGCCTCAGGTCTCACCCCTCAAGCCCGGCGCAGCCGCTCATCGCCCCAGCGCTTTTCGCCCGGCCCCAAACTGGCTGCCGCTGCTGCTGCCTCCGCCCGATGACGATTCTGTGGCATAACCGGCAGGAGAGTTCGCCAGCTCGCGCTCGTGGAGATCGTCGTGAAGCGAGCGGAGCTCCTCATACGACCAGCCCTCGATCCGCCAGTTCGAGGCAAGCTGGCCGGAGTGATTCGGGCTGCGGAGATGGCTCACCAGGGTAGCGCGCGTCGGGGCCCAGTCGCCGTCGACCGACCAGTGATTTCCGCGCAAGCGGTAGCTGCCGGTCGTTTCGACCCGCACCGCTTCCGGAATCGGAGCATTCGGCCGTTCGTTCTTCCCTTTGAGGAGCCAGCCGAATGTCCAAGAATCGAGCGGCGTCGTGCAGCCGCTTTTGAATGAGCGGACGATCTCCGTGTCGCTGACGCAGGCGACCGCGGGATATTCCCGGATGTTGAGCTGCGTGACGAGCTTTGGAATCGCGCTGCGATCGACGATCTGCAAGTGACTGTCGTCGCTCTCGCCGATCTTCCATCCGCGCGAGCGCATCGCCTCAAAATCTCCGCCGGGGCGCCGCAGCCGCGCCAACTCCCGCGTACAGCGCTCGCAGCCCTGCATCGTGATGAACAGGACCCGCGGATTCCGCCCCGGAATGTGGATCTTTTCCGCGGCCTCTTCGCTGTCGGCGGAATCGCCGCCGTCGTTCGGCTGCTCGTCGGAAAGCTTGTTTTCCGAGCCCTCTTTGACAGCTTCAGCGGGCGCACTCGCGTCCCGGGTTTCATTCTCGGCAGCCGCCGTCCATCCTGTCGCGGCAGCCAGCACGAGCGCAATCATCAGCAGCGGTCGATAGACCATGAGATGCACCTTCAGGGGTGTAAACTCCGGATTTCGCCTCGACCGACCGAGGCGACGCGAGCGCTGCTTTCAATGTCCAGAATAACATATGCCCGACGCGGGAAAAGCGAATTTCAGAGATTGTCGGAGTGCGGAGTGCGGAATTCGGAGTTCGGAATGAAAAGTAACGGCGGCACGATTGATACTCCGCACTCCGCACTCCGCATTCCGCACTCAAATCTTCACGGCCCGCTCTTCGCATTCAGCTTCCTCACCCCCGCGAGGGCTCCGTCGACGATCGTGTCACCGAGCTTCGGACCGTAAAAGCTCACGCTCGCTTCGTATTGCCCGAGCGTGTATTGCTCCAGTGTGAGGATGTAGCTGAGCCATTCGTCCGCCAGTCCGCCGATGATCGGATGTGCCGCGCCGGTGATCTCCTTCGCCTGTTCCTTGATCTTCAGCCCCAGTTGCACCCCCAGTTCGCCGGGGATCCCGATCACGACGAGGTCTCCCAGTTGCAGCGCGACGCTGGCCGTGCGCGTCGGAAACATTTGCGGCAGCATGTCCTTGAGCAACTCTTCCGTCAGCCCGTATTCGGTTCCTCCCGTGGCTTTGAAATTCGGATGCCAGATCCGCTCGGGAAGCGTGATTTCCTGACGGTGAAATCGGAGGGGAACGGACGCGACTGTCGGCGTCTTTTCCCACTGATGCCAGGCGACGACCGCCAGATCGCGCCCGTAGCGCTCGGCTTTCTCCCACCGGCTCTCTCCCGAGTTCGGCCGCCCTATGGGCGCCTGATCCCCCTCGGCGCCGTTGGCGTACATCGCCGTCACTCCCTCGCCGATGAGAGTTTCCAGCGTCCGCTGCAGGTGCCCCGGCCAGTCGCCGGAAAACAGCATGTCGTGTTCGTTCATAAACGTCGGATGCGCGGTCCAGTTGACGAACACGGCCAGCGGCTTGCCGTCGGTCGTGTCGACGCGCAGCAGCGTCAATTCCGGATCGACCGGGCCGTTCGGAAGTCGGCGGTTGCGATTCCAGCCAGCGATCTCGATGCTCGAGCTGCCAACTTTCACAGGAACCAGTCGTCTGCCCGCTTCGTCGATCACCCGCGCCAGATTGCTGACGGTCAGCTCGTACAACTGCGGATTGTGGATCCCGATCTGCGGCACTTTGTAGATGTTCAGCGGATTGATGGCGTTCGTCTCGATGCTGGTGTGCGAATGACTCGGCAGCAGCAGCACCTGCTCGGCCGACCAGCCTTTGCTGACCAGCTTGTCGAGCACGGCCGACTTGACCGGGGGCGGAAAGCCGAGCATGTCCGCCGTGACGAGTGCAAATTTGCGCTGCCCATCACTGATCACGAGCGCCTTGGCGAAGATCCGGTCGTGCACCCCTTCCGCCGGCCGGTTCATCCGCGCGCCGTAGCCGCCCAGAGGAGACTTCAATTCGAGCGGTGGCGTAAGATCGACGACAGCGACCCCGGCCTTCAGCTCGCCGGCAATGGTCGTCGCGCGACCGAAGATCAGAAGGGTGCACGCGAGCCCGGCCGCGATGAATTTTCGTTGCATGAGCGACGATGTCGGCTGAAAGGAATCGGTGGATAACCACCCGCGCCATGTACGACACGTATTCATTCACGCGCGGGGAGTTCCAGCATACCGCATGAGCGCGCAGGATGCGCCAATTCGGTCGTCGGCCGGAATCGGGGAGATTGATCTCGGCAGCACGTCGGCGATGGCGACGCAATCCCGAACGATCTTCAGTCGAGGAAATCCGGGAAGTCAACCCAGAGGTTCACATACCAGCGGATGGCGACCCAGAATGGGTGCGAGTGCTCGGCGAGCATACCCAGTGGCTCGAATGCCGGCCCAACAACCTCTATCCCTGCCTCCGGGTTCGGAAGAGTCGAGACCAACAACAGTACCGGGCCGATCGACAGGACGTACAACACCGGGACCGCGACCACCGTCGCGACGATCCACGGCCAGAGGGAGCGGGAACGGTCACTCGCCATTTGAGTTCACCTCTCGCGATTCGTGGGTTTGGTCGTCCTGAAGATAGACGTAGCACTCGCCGTTGTATCGCTTGACGTTCAAAATGTCACACAGGGTGCATCCGATAAGCGGTGGTGGGGCTGCATCGGCTATAGGAGGTCATGGAAGTCCATCGATGCCTCGCTACGACTCCCCTGATACGAATGTCCCCAATCCTTCGAATGTTTCCAGATCCGGTACCGCCGGTCGACACGGGATCGACGAAATCTGGTAAAATGGAAATCGCTGAAAACTACGAGACCGGTAAGCGAGGGTTTCGGCGAAATCCTCCCACACAATTTGACGCGCTGCCGACCGCTCGGCGTTTTTCCAGATTTGGCGCGCGGGGTTGTTTTCGGGCCGACGCGACCCCGGCATGTTTGGAGCTTCACCAATTCTGACTGCCGACCAGTTGTTGCATTCGCAACTGCAATAGACACCGGTGTTTCGCGTGCTTGGAGCTCTCTGCCGCGTCGGGAGACGCAACAATACGCAATCTGACGGCCCTTCGTCCTCCGATACAGGGCCGTGTCAATCTCACGCCATTGGGACTCAAGTCATTCTTGTGAAAATGCTTATGGAAAATCATCTGGAAATGGCCGGTTGTGAATATGGATAGAATGAGAGTTCTGGTACGCAACATCTACGTTGCGTATGATTGCGAAATCTCATGACTTGGCCGATCGGGCGAGTCAGATTATACTGAACTTGTGTTCATATTGATGTCTGTAACATCTGACTCGACGGCCGTCTCATGAACACCAGCGCACCGTTACATGTTGATGGGTTCTGCCGATTTCCGCTCGCACGGTCGATCTGCCTTCTCGTCGCGGCCTCGTCGCAACTCGCAATCGCCCGGGCCGAAGTCGTGCGGGTTGAGATCGCCAGTCGCGAGCTGTTTGCCGAGGGGCACTCCTTTGACCGAACCGGTCCTTATGAGCGGATCGCCGGGCGGATGTTTCTGGAAGTCGATCCGTTGGCCGAATCGAACGCGCGGATCGTCGATCTGAAACTGGCCCCGCGCAATTCCAGTGGCAGGGTCGAGTTCTGGACCGACTTTTTCCTCCTCAAACCGGTCGATGCCAGCCGCGGTAATCGCCGGCTGTTCTACGACGTCAACAACCGCGGCAACAAGCTCGCCCTCGGGGCCTTCAACAACCGCATCGTCCGCAATCCCCGCGCCGATCGCGGCGGAAACGATCCCCATTCAATGGACGATGCCGGCAACGGCTTTCTGATGCGCGAGGGATACTCGATCCTGTGGTGCGGCTGGAATGGAGATGTCCGGGCTGGCGACAATCGGCTGCAAGTCGGGCTTCCGATCGCCACCGATGGCGGAAAGCCGATCACCGGCCGCATCCATGCTGAGATCTGCGTCAACGAGCCGACGTTCAGCCAGCCCTTCTACTGGGGGAACTCCGACCCGTACCCGAGTGTGAGTCTCGACAATCAGGGCGCTTCGCTGACGATGAGCGCCACCCGGTCGGCCGCCCCCGTCGAACTGCCCCGTGACGAATGGTCGTTCGCGCGTTTCGAGAAGGAAGAGGTGATCCCGGACGCAAAGAATCTTTATGTGAAGGCCGGCTTTCGGCCCGGTTGGTTGTATGACCTGGTCTATACAGCCCGCGACCCACGCGTCACCGGCCTCGGCTTCGCCGTGGTTCGCGATGTCGTCAGTTTCCTTCGATATGCGCCGAGCGAATCCCCCGCGCGCTCGAATCCATTGGCCGAGACGATCGAACGAGCGTATGTCTTTGGAATCTCGCAATCGGGTCGATTCATCCACCATTTCGTGTTTGAAGGATTCAACGGCGACGAACGCGGCAGGGCTGTATTTGATGGGGCGCTCGCGCATGTCGGCGGCGGGGGCCGCGGCTATTTCAACCACCGCTTCGCGCAGACCACGCGCCATGGCAGCCAGCACGAAGACAACCTGTCCCCCTCGGAACTGTTTCCATTCACGTCGCTGCCGCAGGAGGATCGCGTCACCGGCGAACGAGGCGATGTCCTGACGCGGGCCCGCCAGCGCGGCCCCGTTCCGAAAATCTTTCTCACTGAGACCTCCAGCGAATACTGGTGCCGCGCCGCGTCGCTTTTGCACACCGACGTTGCTGGTGAGACCGACATCGGGATCGATCCGCAGTTGCGGCTGTACTTCATCACCGGCGCTCAGCACGGCGTATCGACCTCTCCCGAGCGGGGGATCTACCAGAATCCGGTGAATATTCTCGACCATCGCCCGGTCCTGCGGGCCTTGCTC
>JAGVKR010000747.1 GCA_020050375.1 Planctomycetales bacterium | reverse complement strand
TGAAGTGCAGGTGTTGCAGTGGGACCGCCGCCGCGAGACCGCCGGAGCATTTCGCCCCAGCACTCGGCTGGCGCTCGAAGCCGTGGCGCACCGCCGGCAGAGCGTGCTTCACGTTTGGGAAAGCCCGGATCAGCCGGCCGAGTTCACCGCGACGCAGGAATTCGACTGGGCGTTCTGCACCCCCGTGCCGGGGGCTCCCGCCGAGCGGTGGGGGCTGTACCTCGGTGGCCGGTTCGAGCAGAACCAGCCGGCCCCCACCCTGGGTCACAGCCGGCACGATGGGGAACACCTGCAAGCCGACGTCAAATTTGCGGAGCTGGTCGCCGAGATCGTCGGGTCCGTTCGGAAGCTCAATCATCTCGAGCGGAAGCAGGCGGGGCTGCGGCAATTTCTCCCTCCGGCCGTCCTGGCGGTGATCGGCGACGACTCCGACACGACGCTGCTCGCGCCGCGCGAGTCGACGGTCACCATCATGTTCTGCGATTTGCGCGGGTTCAGTCGGCAATCCGAGGCGGCCGGCGGCGACCTGACGGAGCTCCTCGACCGGGTGAGCCAGGCGCTGGGAGTCATGACGCGGCACATTTCGGAGCACGGGGGGGTGATCGGCGATTTTCAGGGGGATGCCGCGATGGGCTTCTGGGGTTGGCCGGTCGCCGGTGACGACGACCCGCTCCAGGCGTGCCGGGCGGCGCTGGCGATTCGCGCCGAGTTTCTCGAAGCCGCACGTACGCCCGGCCATCCGCTCGCCGATTTCCGAATGGGAATCGGTCTGGCACGCGGCAAAGCGGTCGCGGGTCGAATCGGCACAGGGGAACATTTCGTGTTCACCGCGTTCGGACCGGTTGTCAACCTCGCCAGCCGGCTGGAGGGGATGACGAAGCAGCTCCGCGTGCCGATCATCATCGACGAGTCGCTGGCCTGTCTGATCCGAGAGCGTTTGCCCGCCGAAGAAGGACGGACGAGGCACCTCGCGCGAGTCTTGCCCTTTGGCATGGAGACACCGCTGCTTGTCAGCGAGTTGTTGCCCAGTGCTGGCGAATTGCCGGAACTGACCGACGCCCATCTGGCCGCGTATGATGCGGCCGTGGCCCATTTCATGGCCGGTCGCTGGGAAGAAGCCTATTCCGCGGTGCGAACGCTCCCTTCGAGCGATCGCGCTCAGGACTTCCTCTCGTTGCACATCGCCCAGCACAACCGCGTGGCCCCCACCGACTGGAGTGGCGTCGTCAAGTTGCCGAGCAAATAAATGACGATTCTTTCGGGAGCATCCTTTCTTTTGAAACCATTTCGATTCTGTTGTCGTGCAGTACAGGACTGTCGTCGGCGATCGGGAGTGGCTTCCCACGCGATCGTCGGCTATCGTGACATCACGCGTCGATGAGTCAACGACTTCCGCTTTCGGGCCGGCCGCGATGGTCGGTGGATGGAAGAAACCAGTTCCCGTCCGTTTGTGAGGGATTGTTCCATGCGATTTGTGTGCCGATTTGTGTGCCTTAGTCTCGTTGCCTGCTCGACGTTCATCGCGGTCGGAAATGCCGACGACGAAAAGTCGCCGATTGGGAAAAAGATTGAAGGGTTCAAGCTCCAGGATCACCTGGGGACGGTGCACGATCTCGTCGAGTGGTCGAACCGCGACGTGCTGGTCGTCGCCTTTCTGGGGACGGAGTGCCCGCTCGCGAAGTTGTATGGTCCGCGGCTGGCGGAACTGGCGGGCGAATATTCCGCGCGCGGCGTGGGTTTTGTCGCGATCGACGCCAACCAGCAGGATTCGCTCGCCGAGATGACGAATTACGCCCGCGCACACAAAATCGACTTTCCATTTTTGAAGGACCCGGCCAACGCCGTCGCCGACCAGTTCGGAGCCGTGCGGACGCCGGAAGTCTTCGTGCTCGACAAGCAGCGCGTGGTCCGGTACTGGGGCCGGATCGACGACCAATACGGAATCGGTTACAGCCGCGCCGAGCCGCAGCGCAAAGACCTGGCGCTCGCACTCGACGAACTGCTGGCCGGCAAGGCCGTCAGTCAGCCGGTCGCTAAGTCGATCGGTTGTCACATCGGCCGCGCCAATCGAATATCACCGCGCGGGGAAATCACTTACTCGAAGGACGTCGCGCCGATCCTGCAGAAACATTGCGTGCAGTGCCATCGCGAAGGAGAAGTCGCTCCCTTCACGCTCACGTCTCACGAAGACGCGGTGAACTGGAGCTCGACGATCCGCGAGGTTGTCGCCGAGAAACGCATGCCCCCCTGGCACACGAACGCCGAGCCGGGAAAATTCCTCAACGACCGCCGGCTCTCCGATCGCGAGCAGACGCTGCTGTTCAACTGGATCGACAACGGCATGCCCGCCGGGAATCCGTCCGACCTCCCCCCGCCGGCGAAATTCTCCGACGGCTGGCAGATCGCGAAGCCTGATCTCGTTGTCGAAATGCCCAAGCCCTACACCGTCCCCGCCCGTGGGACCGTCCAGTATCAATACTTTCCAATCAATCACACGTTTGAGGAAGACAAATGGATCGTTGCCGCTGAGGCGCGGCCGGGAAATCGGGCGGTCGTCCACCATCTGATTCTGTTCTTTGTTCCTCCGGGGCAGCGCCCGCAGGAGGCAGTCCTGCTGAACTCCGCGGCGATCTTTGCTCCGGGGATGCCGCCCTGGCAGGCGCGTCCGGGGACGGCCAAGCGCATTCCCGCCGGCTCGAAATTGTTCATTCAGGCACACTATACGCCGAACGGCACCGAAACCACCGACCTCAGCCGGGCTGGGCTGGTGTTCGTCGACGGCTCGCAAGTGGAGAAGCGGATCATGAGCGGGGCGGTCATCAATCAGCGATTCCGCATCCCGCCGGAAGAAAGCAACTTTCCCGTCGAAGGGAGTTTCCGATTCAACCGCGACATGCAGATCGTGTCGCTGTTTCCTCACATGCATTTGCGGGGCAAGTCGTTCCGCATCGACGCGGTGGATCCGCAAGGGCAGCGCGAATTGCTGCTCGACGTGCCGCGATACGACTTCAACTGGCAGAACACCTACGCCTTTGCCGAGCCGGTGCCGATGCGCGAAGGAGCGCAGCTTCAATGCGTCGCGTCGTATGACAACTCGTCCGGAAACCCGGCCAACCCGGACCCGACAAAGACCGTCACCTGGGGCGACCAGACGTGGGAAGAAATGATGGTGGCGCAATTCGATCTGGTTCTCGACGATCAGGACCTGCGCCTCGGCCTTCCGAAAGTCGGTCCACCGGAGGGCGGCGAATACGAGGTCACGTTCCGCCATCTTCCGAAGTCGCCTGCGGAAGCCGTCTATCTCGCCGGCTCATTCAACGAATGGAAGCCGACCGGTCACAAGATGGAAGGCCCGGACGCGTCGGGGTTTTACACGACGAAAGTGAAGCTCAAGGCAGGGAACCACGAGTACAAATTCGTCATCGACGGCAAAACGTGGCGCGCCGATCCCGGCAACTCCGAATTCGTCGGCCAGTATCAGAACAGTTTGCTGCGGATTGGTGCAGCGGGGCAATCCTCAGCAGACAAGAAGTGACGTCGCATTCCCACTCCCCCCCTTCCTAAGGTGGGGAGTGCGCATGCCGGGCGTTGTCCAGGACCGGCGAATCACGCCGGGTCCCTTTCCGCCTCGTGGATGGCCGCCGCGATCTCACGTCGGGCCGTGAAGTAATACGCCCCGCCGATCGCGGCGATTCCCATCGTCACGACGCGAAAGGCGATCGTGGCCATCAATCCTGCCGCTTCAGCCTGTGCCTGCGCGACGTTGAGCGGACGCAGCAGTGAATAGAACCATTGGACGGCCGCTTCGAGTGCTCCCACTCCTCCCGGTGCAGGAATCAGCACGCCGAACAACTCCGCGTTCGGCATGAAGTAAAAGTGCGTTGCCAGATCGGGAATCCACGGTTGCTGCATCCAAAGGGCGCAGCAATAGAATCCGCTGATCAGTCCCGCATGCCCGATGACGCTGAGCGACAGCGCCTTGAGCAGCACACCCGGTTGCGACTGATACAATTTCACACCCTCGATCAGCTCCCCGATCAGGTGCCCCACCACCGGTAATCGCGGCAGCGCATTGACCCAGCGCCAGCGGGTCGTCGCAGGCAGCAACATCAACCCGACACCGACCAACCCGCTCATGGCTCCAACCCACAAAAGCAGCGTGCACAGCTTGAGCTTTTCATCATTGGGAACATCAATGGGCGTCAATGACGCAATGGCCCCGACCAGAAACAGCGCCAGCAACCCAAGGATCCGATCGAGGAGAACAGTCGCGATGGCCACCGTCTTGCGTGATCGGTGATCGCGAGCCAGCAAAATTGCTTTCACGATATCGCCGCCGGTCGAACCGGGACTGAAATAATTTGAGAGCAATCCCAGGAATCCCAGTCGCAGCGCATCGCGCAGGTGAAAGGGAAATCCGAGCGCCCAGACCAGTAAATACCAGCGCAGAAACGTGATCAGTGTCGAACCGCCGATCAGCCCGACCGCCGCCAGGAGGTAACCCCAATCCTTCGGCGCCTGCGCGATTTGTGCAATTGCCGCCTGGTTTCGCCAGTACAGCCAGAAGAGAATCCCCAGCGCCGCCGGCCACTTCAACCAGGCCCAGATCTTTCCAAATCGATTCACGATGTCCTGCCGCTTTCCATTCCACGCGATGCTGTATTCTGGCGGGCACCGCTCGACCGCGCCCCGCCTGCGAATCGCGGATATAGCAGGAATCAACGTTCTGAGACAACCCGGATGGGGTCGTTGCGGCAGTGGGCCGGCACCACTTAGTCCAACCGCTGCGGGCTACTTGTCGAACAGCAGCACGGTGCTTGTCCCGTCGGCGGTCATGTACCCTCGATACATCCCCTCGCTGTTGTACGACATCGCAAAATTCCCATTGACGTCGAGGGCAATCGCGGCCCCTTCCCCTTCCACCTGCTTGAGCTGGCGGAGGATCACGTCGTCGGCGGCCTGCTGCGTCGTCATTCCGCGATACCGCATCAGCGCGGCGATCTCGTGCGCCACCGACCAACGGATGAAGAACTCGCCATGACCCGTGCAAGAGACCGCGCAAGTCGCGTTGTCGGCGAACGTCCCGGCCCCGATGATCGGCGAATCTCCCACTCGTCCATACTGCTTGTTCGACATGCCGCCAGTCGAGGTTCCCGCCGCGAGATTTCCCGCGGCGTCAATCGCCACCGCGCCAACCGTGCTCCACTCGCGAGCGGGGGACACGGCCGGCAGCGCGGCTCCCTTTTTCTCTTTGGCCTCGCGTTCTTCGCGAAGCTGATCCTGCAGTTGCTTCCACCGCTTCTCGCTGCGGAAATAGCTCGGATCGACGATCTCGAGTCCGACGTCGGCAGCGAAGACATCCGCCCCCTTGCCGATCAACAACACGTGTTTGGTCTTTTCCATGACGGCCCGCGCGGCGGTGATCGGGTTTTTCACGATCGTGACGCCAGCAACCGCCCCGGCCTTTCGCTCGCGCCCTTCCATGATCGACGCGTCGAGCTCGTTGCGACCATCGTGCGTGAACACCGAGCCCTTGCCGGCGTTGAACAGCGGATTGTCTTCCAGCACGCGAATCGCCGCTTCGACAGCGTCGAG
>JAGVKR010000458.1 GCA_020050375.1 Planctomycetales bacterium | reverse complement strand
TGATCGAACTGCCGTAAGGCGAAGAGGCACACAGGGGAAGAGGCGTAACGGCAAGCACGGCGTAGTGACGGCTGACTGCGAGGCGACAGAATTCTTCGATTCTCCATACTTCGATCCTCCATCCTCGATTCGCTAACTTCAACTTCATGCGCTCGATCCTCTTCACCATCCCGCTCGATGCCCGAATCGATCTCGGGCCGTTGGGGAAAATTCCTGTGCTCGGGATGGGCCTGGTTCTCGGGATCTGGGGCCTGATCGGGCTGGTGTACCTCGCCCTGCAGGTTCGACGAAACGGATGGAAGGACGCCGGCTTCGGGACGCTGATCGTTTGGGGGATCGTGGCGGCCGCGATTTTTGCCGCTCCTGATTTTCTCAAGGAGATTCCCGTTTACGGTTATGGGACCATGCTCTTTCTCGGATTTCTCGTCTCGGCGTCGCTTGCCGCCCGGCGAATTCGCGCGGAGGGGGCTGATGGGGAAATCGCCTGGGACGCTTCGATGTGGATCTTCGTTTCGGGGATCCTTGGAGGGCGGGTGTATTATGTGATCACGCATCCCGACCGCTTCTTCGGAGTCGATCAGGCGACCGGACAGGCGCGCACCGTCCTCCAGACGTTGAAGGCGCTCGTCAACCTGCCGGATGGGGGGCTGGTTCTCTACGGCGGCGTTATTCTCGCCCCCCTCGCCTACTTCTTGTATTGCCGGCGTCGACGGGTCAATCCGCTGGCTCTCGGTGACATTGCCATCACGTCGGTGTTCGTGGGGCTGATGTTCGGTCGGCTCGGCTGCTTTCTCCACGGCTGCTGTTACGGCGACACCTGCAACCTGCCGTGGGGCGTTTCCTTTCCACAGGGCAGCGTTCCGTTCGAATCGCTCGTCGGTCGCGGTTTGCAGTCCGGCGACCAGCCGCGCAGCTTGCTGCTTCATCCATCGCAACTTTACGACTCGCTCAACGGCGTGCTGCTGGCGCTGCTCACGTACTATTACTATCCGTTCCGTCGCCGGACCGGCGAAGTGATGGCGATCGGGTGGATGCTCTATCCCATCAATCGCTTTCTGATCGAGTTCCTCCGTTCCGATGAGCCTGCCGTCTGGGGAACCCCCTTCACCGGTGCGCAATTGCTCAGCCTCGGATTGTTCGGCGTGGCCCTTGGATTTTTCCTGTGGCTCCAGCGGAAACCGCCGGTAGTACATCCGCTGATGATCCCTGGGCCTTGATGCCGATCCGACTCCCGAATGTCGAATCCAATCCGAAATCCAAATGTCTAAGGAAAGCCAAAAGACGAAAGCTCAAAATACCGCATTTCGTGCCTTGAAATTCGGATTTCTTTAGACATTCTGGTTTCGACATTCGTCATTCCCAGCCCGTCATTTCCCGAACAGCACCGCGAGCGCCAGGTTCGTCGCGTTGAACGCGGCGTGCAGAATGACGACCGTCAGATAGCTGTGCCTGCGGTAATAGACGTAACCCAGAATCAGGGCCAGCGGAAACAACGGAAGGTGGTCGGGTCGGCCGGGCTCGTCGGGATTGAAATGGACCAGAGCAAACAAAATACCGACGAACAGAATCGACGCCCGGGGAGTCAGCCGCGTTTCGAGCCAGCCCTGTAGCACCACACGGTAGAGCAGTTCTTCGGCGAGCGGGGCGAGGATGACCGCCGCGAGCGTGATCCAGATTAGAAGTTCCCCCCCCGGATCCTTCTCCAGAGCCTGAAGCATCGAATGTTTGGCCCCTTCCGCCCGCAGGCCGAGCCGTTGGACGGCGAAATTCACGCCATACACAGGAAGGAGCGCAGCAAGAAATCCCAGAAGCCCCCACCGCACGTCGACGGCCAGCCCGGAGACGCCGATGCCGAAGTCGCTGCCTCGGATTGGCGCCCAAATAGCGAGCACCCCCATCAGCACAACGATCTCGAGCACGATCGCCAGGCACTGGGTCTGCAGCGCCGCAATCGGCGTCCGCTCGGCGTTCGCGGCCGACGAAAGGACAATCATCCGCACGATGATCGAAACCGGCAGAGCCAGCCCCACCGCCATAGCATGCCACGGGCACGGCTCGCGTGGCTGCCACGTCACAGGAATCTCGCCGCGCTGCCAGCGGGCGACAAGGACTGCCCAGACGGCGAAGCTTCCCAGCAGCAGCAGGCCGGCCACAAGGTTGCCGGTCGTCAGCAAATCAGACATGATGCGCCCATCATGGAAACGCTCGAAGTTCGTACGCAACAACGCGAGCAGTTTGTCGAGATTACCGACAACGTGCAACGGCTGATTTCCGACGCGGGAGTTCGCACGGGAGCGGTGATCGTGTACGTGCCGCATACAAAGGCGGGGGTCACGATCAACGAGAATGCCGATCCCGACGTCGTTCACGACATGCTGCTGACGCTCAAACGCCTGGTTCCCAAAGACGCTGCCGGCTATCGTCACAGTGAAGGAAACAGCGATTCACACGTCAAAGCGTCCATGATGGGAAGCAGTTGCCACGTGCTGATCGATGAGGGCCTATTGGTGCTGGGAACATGGCAGGGAATCTACCTCTGCGAGTTCGACGGCCCCCGGACGCGACAGGTCCTCGTGCAAACGATCGCTTCGTGATCAACCCGGCGAGCGGGGGGCGTCAGCCCCCTGAACCGCAGCCGTTTAGTATTCGAATACGAGTCATACCAGTGCCCGACGTGCTCGAAAAAATCGTAACCCACAAACGGCAGGAGATTGCCGCCGCCAAAGCGGCGCGGCCGCTGGAGTCGCTCGCCGAACGCCTGCCGTCGGCCCCCCCCGTTCGTGATTTTGCCGCGGCGCTGCGAGAGCCGCCGGGCGTCCGCGTGATCGCCGAGGTCAAAAAAGCCTCCCCTTCGGCGGGAGTCATTCGCGCCGATTTTGATCCGGTGAAAATCGCCAGGACGTACGCGGCGCACGGCGCGGCGTGCTTGAGCGTGCTGACCGATGCGAATTTTTTCCAGGGGCGCCTCGAAGATCTCACGGCCGTCAGGCAGGCGGTGTCGATCCCTGTCTTGCGCAAGGATTTTGTGCTCGATCGTTACCAGGTGCTCGAAGCGCGCGTCGCCGGCGCCGACTGCGTGCTCCTGATTGCCGAGTGTCTGGACGATTGCACGCTCCGCGATTTGTATTTCTATGCCAGCGAACTGGGGATGGAGTCGCTGATCGAGATTTACGATCCCGAGAACCTTGACCGGGTCCTGAAGCTTGAACCGGCGCTGTTGGGAATCAACAATCGCAATTTACGGACATTCGTCACCGACCTTGAGCATTCGATCACGCTGCGTCCGCGCGTGCCGGATTCATGCACGCTGGTCAGCGAAAGCGGCATTCACTGCCGGGC